>JAKDNE010000201.1 GCA_030451965.1 Brachybacterium sp.
CCCACCACCTGCAGCCACTTCGGCAGCGGGGCCCCGGTCGCATCATCGGAGGTGGTGGTCTCCGTGCCGGTGACGTCCTGGGGAGTGAGCCCGATCGCCTCGAGGCCGACATCCGCCAGACGGGGCCGACGACCGGTGGCGGCGAGCACCTCGTCCGCGCTCACCTCGCGGCGCCCGCCGGTGTCCTGGACCTGCAGCGTGACCCGCCCGCCGTGGAGTCGGCCGAGCCCGGTGATCCGTGCGTCCTCGCGCTCGCCGCCGACGACCGACGCTCCGAACTGGACGTCCACCCCGAGCTCGCGAAGCGCATCGCGCACGTGCGTGCCGGCGAAGGGCTCGAAGCCGGTCAGCAGCGAGGTCCCGCGCACCAGCAGACGCACCCGGGAGCCGAGCCCGGCCATCCAGGTCGCAGCCTCGACCGCGACCACGCCGCCGCCGATGATCACCAGCTCCTCCGGCACCTCGCGCACCCCGGTCACATCCCGTGAGGTCCACGGGATCAGCTCCCGCAGCGGACCGGGCACCACGGCCTCGGAGCCGGACGCGAGCACCACCGCGCGACGGGCACGGATCCGGGTGCGGACTGCGGGGGAGCTCGGCGCCGATGAGGTCGCGGGCCCACCGGCGGTGCCGTCCGCCAGGTCGGCGGGGCTGGGCCCGTCCACTGCGTCGGCCGCCTCCACCAGCACCTCGCGCTCGCCGACGAGCCGGCCGTGGCCGCGCACCACCTGCAGGCCCGCGCCCTCGGCCCACTGCACCTGCCCGGCGTCGTCGTAGTGGGAGACCCAGCTGTCGCGGCTGGCGAGCAGCGCCTCGCGATCGACCTCCGGGGTGGTGATCCCCGGCAGGTGGGCGGCGGTGTCCGCGACGGCGAGCGGCCGCAGCAGCGCCTTGGAGGGAATGCACGCGTAATAGGAGCATTCGCCGCCCAGCAGCTCGGCCTCGACGATCACCGCGGTGAGGTCGGTGCCCTCGATCGCGTACTGGGCGACGTTCTCGCCGACCGGGCCGCCGCCGAGCACGACGACGTCGGCGGTGATCTCCGCAGCGGGATGAGCGGGAACGGAGTCGGTGGATGTGGACTGCGCATCGGTAGCCATCACGTCACGCTACGCCACCAGAAACCTGCCGTCAGTGACGTCAGAACGCTGTAGAGGGGCTCAGAGCTGATATACGGCAGGTTTCCGGTGGTGCCGGGCGGGCAGGTCAGAACGGATTCGGCGTCAGCGTGTACTTCGACTGCAGGTACTCGTGGATGCCCTCCGCGCCGCCCTCGCGGCCCAGGCCCGACATCTTCCAGCCGCCGAACGGGGCCGCGGCGTTCGAGACCACGCCCATGTTCAGGCCCAGCATCCCGGTCTCGAGCAGCTCGATCATGCGCTGCCCCCGGGCGAGGTCCTGCGTATAGACGTAGGAGACCAGCCCGAACTCGGTGCCGTTCGCCAGGCGCACCGCCTCCTCCTCGGTGTCGAAGGGGACGATCGCGAGCACCGGCCCGAAGATCTCCTCACGCAGCAGGGCGCTGCCCTCGGGCACGTCCGTGAGCACCGTGGCCTCGAAGAAGGTGCCGCGCCCGTCGACCTTCGCGCCGCCCGTGGTCAGCGTCGCTCCGCGATCGACGGCGTCGGACACCAGCGTGCCAGCCTTCTGGACCGCGTCCTCGTCGATCAGCGGGCCGATGGTCACGCCATCCTCGGTGCCGCGGCCCATGCCGAAGTCCTCGACCCGCTCGGTGACCCGGCGAGCGAACTCGTCGGCCAGCGAGCGGTGGACGATGAAGCGGTTCGCGGCGGTGCAGGCCTGGCCGATGTTGCGGAACTTCGCGAGCATCGCGCCCTCGACCGCGGCGTCCAGGTCCGCGTCCTCGAAGATCACGAAGGGGGCGTTGCCGCCCAGCTCCATCGAGGTGCGCAGCACGCCCGGTGCCGCCTGGGACAGCAGCTTCTGGCCCACCTCGGTGGAGCCGGTGAAGGAGAGCTTGCGCAGCCGCGGATCGGCGAGGATCGGCTCGGAGACGGCGCGGGAGGAGCGGGAGGTGACCACGTTGACCACGCCCGCGGGCAGCCCCGCCTCCTCCAGCAGCTTCACGAAAGCGAGGGTGGTCAGCGGCGTCAGCTGCGCCGGTTTGATGACCACCGTGCAGCCGGCCGCGAGCGCTGGGGCGATCTTGCGGGTCGCCATCGCCAGCGGGAAGTTCCACGGGGTGATGAGGAAGCAGGGCCCCACCGGGTGCTGGGTGACGATCGCCCGCCCGGTGCCCTCGGGGACCGCGCCGTAGCGGCCCTGGACCCGCACCGCCTCCTCGCTGAACCAGCGCAGGAACTCGCCGCCGTATTTCACCTCGCCGCGGGACTCGGCCAGGGGCTTGCCCATCTCCAGCGTCATCAGCAGCGCGAACTCCTCGGCGCGCTCGGTGAGCAGGTCGAAGGCCCGCCGCAGCAGCTCGCCCCGCTCCCGGGCCGGGGTCCGGGCCCAGTCGGGGAAGGCCTCCGCCGCCGCGTCCATCGCGGCCTGCGCATCGGCGCTCGAGGCGGAGGCGATGGTGCGGATCACCTCGCCGGTGGCGGGGTCGCGGACGTCCAGGGTCTCTCCGCCCTCCGCGACGCGCCAGCGCCCGTCGATGAACAGCTCCTGGGGGACGGCGGCCAGCAGCTCCTGCTCTCGGTTCTGGGTCGCACGGTTCTCAGTCATGGCTCTCCTCGCGAAATCGTCGGCGGTGTCGGATGGGTGGTGGTCAGGACGCCGCAGCGGTGTCGTCGGTCGGCAGCAGATGCCCACGGAAGAACTCTGCCAGTCCTGCGGTGTCGGTCAAGGGGAAGATGCCGGCGACGTACTGGTCGGGGCGCACCACCACCACGGCGCCATCGCGCGAGATGCCGCGGGTGGCGAAGATGTCCACCGGATCGAAGAGCTCCGGGTCACGGCGATCGGTGGCGAAGACCCGCTCGTAGTCGGTGAGCTGGAACGGTCCGCTGCGCGAGCGGAAGATCTCCGGGGCGTCGGTGACCTCGAACTCGTGGTGTCCCTGCTGAAAGATCACCTTGATGTCGAACAGCGCATCGAGGTCGGCGCCCGCCGGGGTGTGCACGGTGACCGGGGAGTCGGGCGCCTCCAGCATCCACTGCGCCCAGCGGCGCAGCGGGGAGGTGGCCGCCGATGGGTCGGCGGAGTCGGCGAAGGCGTACAGACGCCAGCGGCCGTCGGCCCGCGCATGGTGCCCGAGGTGGAGGGGGTTGGCGTCGCTGACGCGCACCACCCGCTCGGACTTGAACCGCTTACCGATCGGATAGCCGGTGGCGAGCTCCTGGCCGACCCCCTCGCGGGTGATCATCGAGTCGGCGTACTCGGTCATGAAGCCGGCCGGGAACTCGCTGGTGCGCACGTAGTACTCCGCGACCTCGTCCGGGGAGCCGAGCTCCTCGGGCTTCTTCGCCATCAGTGAGGACCACTCGCGGTCGAAGTCGATGAGGTCCTTCGCGACCACCTGGCGTTCGGCCGAGTAGGTGTCCAGCAGCGAGGCGGGGCTGCGCCCGGTGAGCACCTGCCCCAGCTTCCAGGCCAGGTTGAAGCCGTCCTGCATGGATACGTTCATGCCCTGCCCGGCCTTGGCGGAGTGGGTGTGGCAGGCGTCGCCCGCGATGAACACCCGGGGGGTGCGGGTGCCGCGGTCCTCGGGCAGCACGTCGTCGAAGCGGTCCGTGAGCCGGTGGCCCACCTCGTAGATGCTGCTCCAGGCCACGTGCCGCACCTCGATCGTGAACGGGTGGAGGATCTCGTTGGCCTTCGCGACCACGGTCTCCATCGGGGTCCGGCGCACCTGGCCGCCATCGTCCTCCGCGACCGTGCCGAGATCCACGTACAGCCGGATCAGGTAGCCGCCCTCGCGGGGGATCAGCAGGATGCTGCCGCCGTCGTGGGACTGGATCGCGCACTTGGTGCGGATGTCGGGGAAGTCCGTGTCGTACAGGACGTCCATGACGCCCCAGGCGTGCAGAGCCTTGTCGCCCTTCATGGTGCAGCCCAGCGCCTTGCGCACCCGCGAGTGGGCGCCGTCGCAGCCGTAGACGTACTTCGCGCGCACGGTCCGTTCGGCGCCCTCGTCCGGCCCCGCCGTGCGGCGCAGGGTCACCGCGACCGGGTGCTCTTCGCCCTCGGTGACGGTGAGCTCCCCGGTGAACTCCCAGCCGTAGTCGGGTTCGATGCGTGCCGGGCCGCGCTGCGCGGCCTCGAGGTAGTAGTCCAGCACCCGTGCCTGGTTGACGATGAGGTGCGGGAACTCGCTGACGCCGCGGACGTCGTCATCGGTGCGGGAGGTGCGGACGATGTTCTGCGGGTTCTCCGGATCCGGGGCCCAGAAGTTCATCTCCGTGATCCGGTAGGCCTCGGCGGTGATCCGTTCGGCGAAGCCGAAGGCCTGGAAGGTCTCCACGCTGCGGGCCTGGATGCCGTCGGCCTGACCGAGCTCGAGCCGGCCCGGCCGGCGCTCGATGAGGCGGGTGTGGACGTCCGGGTACTGGGAGAGCTGCGCGGCGGCGATCACGCCGGCGGGTCCGGAGCCGACGATCAGCACGTCCATGGCGTCGGGGAGCTCATCGGGGCGCTCCGTCCCGGTGCCGGCGGCCGCGGCGACCCGCGGCTCGGTCGAGAGGTATCCGTGGTGGTGGAACTGCATCGTTCTGCCTTTCCTGGAGCTGAAGAGTGACGTGGAGGGGGAGCGGGGGAGCGGGGCCGACACGTCCGGGATCGGTCGTATACGACATCGGATTGTCGGGGCGGTGCCGGCGGGCGGTGCTGACGGTCCGTCGGCGTCGCCCGCCAGCGGAGGGTCACTCGAGCGACGGGACCGCGGTGGAGGTGCCGCGGAGCGGATTGACCCGCTGCTCGGCCTCGTGCTCGGGGCCCAGCGGGATCCCGCTGCGATCCCGCAGCACCAGGGTGGCCACCAGGCCGATGAGCACCATGCCCAGCAGATAGATGGTCACGGATTCGGTCGAGCCGGTCGCGGAGACCAGCGCGGCCGCGATGGTGGGGGCGAAGGCGCCGCCGACGATCGAGCCCAGGGCGTAGGAGATCGAGACCCCGGAGAAGCGCACCGAGGCCGGGAACAGCTCGGTGTACAGCGCCGCCTGCGGGCCGTACGTGAATCCGAGCCCGATGCTGAGGAAGGCCAGTGCCACGAAGAGGGCGCCCAGGGAGGCCTGGTTGACCAGGGGGAACAGGGCCAGCACCCCGATGCCGAGCAGCACCCAGCCCACGATGTACGTGGTGCGGCGGCCCAGCCGGTCGCAGACCGCTCCGGCGGCGAGGGTCGAGAACAGCCAGAACACGGCCGAGGCGGTGACGATCCACAGCACCGGGCCGGCCTCCATGGCGATCGGCCCCTCGGGGTCGGTGGTGTACCGCTGGATGAAGCCGCCGGTGGTCATGTAGCCCACCGCATTGTTGCCGGCGAACACCAGGGCGGCGACGAGCACCACCAGGCCGTACTTCTGGAACAGCACGACGATCGGAGTCTTCGTCTCCTGCTTGCGCTCGGCGATCTCGGCGAAGACCGGGCTCTCCTCGACGTTGCGGCGCACGTAGTAGCCCACCGCGATCAGCACCACCGAGAGCAGGAACGGCACCCGCCAGCCCCAGGCCAGGAAGGCCTCTCCCGGGGCGATCTGGGTCATCAGCGCCATCACGCCGGAGGCGGCCAGCAGCCCCAGCGGCACCCCGATCTGCGGTGCGGAGCCCATGATCCCGCGCTTGTTCGCGGGGGCGTGCTCGACGGAGAGCAGGGCGGCGCCGCCCCATTCGCCGCCGGCGGAGATGCCCTGGATGCAGCGGAGGATCACCAGGATGATGGGGGCCGCCATGCCGATCGTGTCGTAGGTGGGCAGCAGGCCGATCAGGGCCGTGCCTGCACCCATCATGATCAGCGTGATCATCAGGATCGCCTTGCGCCCGATCTTGTCGCCGTAGTGGCCGGCGAGGAAGGCGCCCAGCGGACGGAACAGGAAGCTCACGCCCACGGTGGCGAAGCCGAGGATCACCGAGTTCTCGCCGAGCCCGGAGAAGAACAGCTCGCCGAAGACGATGCCCACGGCGGAGGCGTAGATGAAGTAGTCGTACCACTCGACCGTGGTGCCGATGACGGTCGCCATGGTGACGCGGCGCCGCTCGGCGGCGGTGGTGGCGTGCTCGGCCGGCGACGCACTGCC
>JAKDNE010000007.1 GCA_030451965.1 Brachybacterium sp.
CAGCATCTCGGCGATCAGGAAGGGTTCGGCCCTGACCGGCTCATGAGTGGATCGGGAGAGCATCTCGGGAGTGGCCGCGGCGGTGGCGGACCACAGCGCGAACGCCCCGAGCACCCCGCCGACCAGCACCAGCAGCCCCGTCACCGCCCCCACAGCGGCGCCGGGGAGGGAGACCTCTGCCCGACGTCGCCGCACCAGCAGTGCGGCGAGGACTGCGAGCGGCGCCAGCAGGCCGAGGGCAATGACCAGCACAGGGGGCACCTCCACCACGCCCCAGGGCGCGGTGGTCTGGACCGGATGCTCATCGGCGCGGTCCTGGAGGGCGGCGAGATCCCGGGCCCCGAGATCACGACTCAGCGCCAGGGTGAGGTCGCCGTAGAACTGGAGGGTGCCGGCGTCGAGGTGCGCGGCGTCGTCCTGCGCGGAGTGGTACGCCCAGGCCTCGTCGATGATGGCCATGTCCATCCCCCACCAGCCGGCGTCCCGGTAGGAGCTGAAGTCGGTGTAGTTGGGGATGATGCCGAACAGGGCATCGGTGAAGGATTCGAACTCGGGGCTCGGCGCGGCCCCGATCACGGCGTGCATCGGCCCGCTCGCCCGGGTCACCAGCGGCCTCCCGGAGATGCCGCGGGCCTCGTGGTTCAGCACCACCACCGGGGCGGTGAGCTCCCTGCCCGGCCCGTCCAGGTATGCATCGGAGCCCAGCAGCCCGCGTTCCTCACCGTCGACCAGCAGGATCACCAGATCGTTGCGCAGCGCCTCGGGGCCCAGCGCGCGGACGGTCTCGAGGATCACCGCGAGTCCCACGCCGGCGTCGGCCGCCCCGGGGGCACCGGGCACCGAGTCGATGTGGGTGGCCAGCACGAGGGTCCCGGTGGGGTCGCTGCCCGGCCGGGTGGCGACCAGGTTCCGCACGTATCCGGTCGAGGTCTCGTCCTCGCCCGTGCGCACGCCGATGCCCTCCTGGGTCTCGGTCTCGAAGCCGAGCGCTGTCAGCTGGGCGGCGAGCTCGGCGTGGGTGCGGTCGTTCGCACTCGAGCCGAGGGGGCGCGGCTCGGCGACCATGGAGGCGACGGCCTGCTGCGCACGCTGGGCACTGAACACTTCCTGCGGGGCGGAGTCGTCCCGGGGTGCGGGCACCCCGCGGAACGCGAACCCGGCTCCGACCACGGCGAGCAGCACCAGCAGCAGGAGGACGGCATGCCACCGCGGAGCCATCGCGAGCGGGGCCATGCCGAGCGGCGCCGGCTCGGCGGGGGCGGCGCCGGCAGGATCTGTCCCGGCGTGATCGGTCGGGGCGCCGTCATCGGGCGAAGTCGTCATGAGGACTTTCTATCCCTGTCAGAGGCCACGGATCCTCCGACCGGCCCAGGCGATGCACGATCGTGTCGTGTCGCCTCCGGGACGGCCTCAGGAGCGGAGGACCTCGAGTCCCTCGAGGCCGGTGAGCCGTCCGGCCGCCTCGAGCAGCGCCGCCCGGAAGGCGAGCAGGGAGGGATGGCCGGCTGCGCCGGCCCGGGCTGCCGTGTAGAGCGAACGATGGGGAGCGCCGGGCAGGCGCACCACCCGGGTGCCGCCGAGGTGCTCGGACGCGATCAGTCCCGGCAGGAAGGCGACGGCGTGACCGGTGCGCACCAGGTGCACCTGCAGCAGAGGGTCGGGCGTGGCGAAGCGGACCCGCGGCTCGATCCCGGCCTCGCGCAGATAGGTCCGGGACCAGGTCCCGGTGCGGGAGCGGGAGGGATCCAGCGCCCAGGGGGCGTCCGCCAGCGCCTCGAGGGTGTGGACCTCGGACCACGGACCGAAATCCGGCAGCACCAGCAGCAGGGGATCCTGCAGCAGCGCCTCCCGGTCGGTGCCGCGGCGCACCACCTGCTGGCCGCCGGGATAGTCCTCGCCGAGGATCACGTCGTAACGGTGGGCGAGCAGCCCCTCATAGGCGGCGTCGACCTCCTGCTGCGACATCTCGAGGCGGAGGTCCGGGTGCTGCTGGGCGAGCACGCTGACGGCCGCGGGTGCGAGAGCGATCATCGGGGTCTGGAAGGACGCCACCCGCAGCAGTCCGCTCGCATCCCCCTGCGCGAGGGCGAGCTCGGCCTCGGCCGTCTCCAGCAGGCCCAGCATCTCCTCCGCGCGGCGTGCCAGCTGCACCCCTGAATCGGTGAGCACCACCCTCCTGCCGACCTGCTGGATGAGGGTGACCTTGGTCTCCCGTTCCAGCTGGGAGAGCTGTTGGGACACCGCCGAGGGTGACATCGAGTGCGCGCTCGCGACGGCGGTCATGGTCTGCAGCCTGCGCAGTTCATGCAGCAGGAACAGGCGGTGCAGGTTCAGCAAGCCGTCTCCGATCATCGTGAAGTTCTGCTTCACGATACAGGTAGGAAACATTCGCTGGACCTGGTGGTAACGACGTGTGCACAGTGGAGGCGTGACGACCCCTCCCTCTTCCGCCCCAGCACCGACGACCACCGCCGCCCCGACCCCGGCGGGCGCCTCACGCGCCGTGCCCATGACGCCGGTGCTGTTCATCCTCGGCTCCTGCTTCTCCCTGCAGTTCGGTGCGGCACTGGCGACCCAGCTGTTCCCGGCGATCGGCTCCTGGGGCACCACCGCGCTGCGCCTGGGCATCGCGGCGATCGTGCTGATGGTCATCGTCCGCCCGAAGATGCATCGCTTCACCCGGCAGCAGTGGATCGCGGTGATCGTCTTCGGAGTCGTCATCGGCTCGATGAACGGCGCCTTCTACGCCTCGATCGAGCGGATCCCCCTGGGCACGGCGGTCGCCATCGAGTTCCTCGGACCGCTCACCGTGGCCGCCGTGCTCTCCACCCGGCGCTCGGACCTGCTGTGGGTGCTGCTGGCACTGTCGGGGGTGGGGCTGTTCGGGCTGGAGTCCTTCACCGGGGCGGCCTCGTTGGACCTGCTCGGGGTGAGCTTCGCTCTGGTCGCAGCCGTGTTCTGGGGGCTGTACGTGCTCTCCAGCGCCCGCGTGGGCCAGCTCGTGGCCGGGCAGGACGGACTCGCCGTCGCGATGGCGATCGGCGCACTGACCGTGCTTCCGCTCGGTGCGCAGGGCGCCGTCGCGGGACTCATGGACCTGCGTCTGCTCGGCCTCGCCGCCGGCACCGCGCTGCTCGCCTCGGTGCTGCCGTACACGCTCGAGCTCGCGGCGCTGCGTCAGCTGCCCCGTCACGTCTTCGGCATCATGCTCAGCCTCGAGCCCGTGGTCGCTCTGCTGGCCGGGGTGCTGCTGATCGGTCAGGACGCCACTCCGCTGCGGATCACGGCGGCGGTGCTGGTCGTGGTCGCGAGCACCGGAGTCACGCTCACCGCGCGCCGCAGCAGGCCCGAGGAGCCGCAGCCCGTCGACGAGGCGCCCGGCTGGGAGCTGCCCACCCCCACCCACGCCACGGTCACCGGCGAGATGCCGATGCTCACCGAGCAGGAGCTGTGGACCTATGAGGCCCACGAGCCGTCCGGGACTGCGGCAGGGCCGCGCGACTGATCAACGGCCGACGGGCCGGAACCCGAACCGCCGTGTCGTGAAGGGCGCCGGAGGACCGGCAGGTTTCACGACACGGCGGGCAGCACTCGTGGCCCCTCGGGGAACGACGAGGGTCCGGGAGCTCAGTGCCGGGCGCGGTACTCGCGGTTCAGCGCCGAGGTGATCGCCTCGAGGGACGCGCGGGTGATCGAGCCGTCGATGCCCACGCCCCAGAAGATGCGGTCGCCGATCTCGCACTCGACGTAGGAGGCCGCCAGGGAGTCGTCGCCCTCGGTGAGCGCGTGCTCGGCGTAGTCGAGGATGCGCACGTCGATCTTCCGCTCGGCGAGGGCCTTCACGAAGCCGTCCAGCGGTCCGTTGCCGATGCCGGTCACCTCGTGCACCTCACCGTCGACCACCAGTGACACGGTGATGCGGTCCGAGCCGTCGCCGGTGGATTCCTGGCGCACGTCGCGGAAGCTGTAATGGCCCCAGCGCTGCGATTCGTCGCGGGTGGGCAGGTACTCGTCGGTGAAGACGTCCCAGAGCGTCGCGGGGCTGACCTCGCCGCCATCGGCGTCGGTCCTGTCCTGCACGATGGCGGAGAACTCGATCTGCAGGCGACGGGGCAGGTCCAGACCGTGCTCGGTGCGCAGCAGGTACGCCATACCGCCCTTGCCGGACTGGGAGTTCACCCGGATCACGGCCTCGTAGGAGCGACCGAGGTCCTTGGGGTCCACGGGCAGATAGGGCACGCGCCAGACGATGTCGTCCACGGACTTGCCGGCCTTGTCCGCGTCGGCCTCCATGCGCTCCAGGCCCTTGTTGATCGCGTCCTGGTGGGAGCCGGAGAAGGCGGTGAACACGAGGTCGCCGCCGTAGGGGCTGCGCTCGGGAACCGGCATCTGGTTGCAGTGCTCGACGGTACGACGCACCTCGTTCAGATCGGAGAAGTCGATCTGCGGGTCGATGCCCTGGCTGAACAGGTTCAACCCCAGGGTCACCAGGTCCACGTTCCCGGTGCGCTCGCCGTTGCCGAACAGGCAGCCCTCGATGCGGTCGGCGCCGGCCAGGTAGCCCAGCTCCGCCGCCGCCACCCCCGTGCCGCGGTCGTTGTGCGGGTGCAGCGACAGCACGATCGAGTCACGGCGGTCCAGGTTCCGGTGCATCCACTCGATCGAGTCCGCATATACGTTCGGGGTCGCCATCTCGACCGTCGCCGGCAGGTTGATGATCATCTTGTCCTGCGGGGTGGGCCCCACGACCTCGATCACGGCATTGCACACCCGCAGTGCGTACTCCAGCTCGGTGCCCGTGTAGGACTCCGGGGAGTACTGGTAGGTGACCTCGGTGTCCGGAACGGTCTCCTCGTACTTCTTGCACAGCAGTGCGCCCTGCACGGCGATGTCCAGCACCGCGTCCTCGTCGGCGCGGAACACCACGTCACGCTGGACGACGGAGGTGGAGTTGTACACATGGACGACGGCGCGCTTCGCTCCGGCGATCGCCTGGTAGGTGCGCTCGATGAGGTGCTCGCGGCACTGGGTCAGGACCTGGATCGACACATCGTCCGGGATGCGGTCCTCTTCGATGAGCGCGCGCACGAAGTCGAAGTCGGTCTTGGAGGCCGAGGGGAACCCGACCTCGATCTCCTTGTACCCCATCTGCACCAGCAGCTCGAACATCCGCAGCTTCCGCTCGGAGTTCATCGGGTCGATGAGGGCCTGGTTGCCGTCGCGCAGATCGACCGCGCACCAGCGGGGGGCACGGGTGATGCGGCGGGTGGGCCAGGTGCGGTCCGGCAGCTCGACCCGGATCTGCTCGTCGAAGGGCAGGTACTTGTGGATCGGCATGCCCGAGGGCTGCTGGGGCGCATCCCCGGCGGAGCCCAGGACGGGAGCCGATGGGTCGCCGACCGCGGCGACCGCGGGAGTGGAAGTGCTCGTGGGATCAGTCATCAGGGGGTCCTTCTCGCTGGAGTACCGGTCGCCGGACAACACTTCAGCCGCGGCGGGGTCCCGGCGTTCAGGTCCCGTCGCGGCGGCTAAGCAGGAGCAGCGATCCACGCATGCACGTCACGGTAGCACCGTCAGCGCCCCGCTCAGGGATCTCTCACGATACGAACGGCGAGCGGCCCTCACCGGCTCACGACAGCTCCCGCGCGGACGTCCGACATCAGAACCCGAGCCGGCCCAGCTGCTTGGGGTCGCGCTGCCAGTCCTTGGCGACCTTGATCCGCAGATCCAGGTGCACCTTGCGGCCCAGCAGATGGTTGATCTCGGCGCGCGCCCGGGAGCCGACGTCCCGCAGCCGGGAACCTCCCTTGCCGATGATGATCCCCTTCTGGCTGTCACGCTCGACGAACAGGGTCGCACGCACCACGAGGCGTCCGGTGCCGGGCTCGACCGGAGTGAACGCATCGACGTCGGGGTCCACCTCGACGACCTCCTCGACGACCACCGCGATGGAGTGCGGCAGCTCATCGCGCACGCCCTCGAGAGCGGCCTCGCGGATCAGCTCCGAGATGCGATCGTCGCGCGACTCCTCGGTGAGCTGGTCGTCGGGGTAGAGCTGCGGGCCCTCGGGAAGCTGTGCGGAGATGACCTCGAGCAGCACGTCGATCTGCTCGCCCTTCTTCGCGGAGATCGGGACGATCTCGTCGAAGTCCATCAGCTGGTCCACGCTCATCAGATGCTCGGCCAGCACGTCGCGGCCCACCAAGTCGATCTTGGTGACGATGGCGATCACCTTCGGCCCGCGCCGACCGCTGCGCATCTCCACCAGGTCCTCGGCGACGAAGCGATCTCCCGGTCCGATCTTCTGGTCGGCGGGCAGGCAGAAGCCCACCACGTCCACTTCGCCGAGGGTCTCGCGCACCAGATCGTTGAGCCGCTCGCCGAGCAGGGTGCGGGGACGGTGCACGCCGGGGGTATCGACCAGGATGACCTGGGCGTCCTCCCGGGTGACGATGCCGCGGATGGCTCGACGGGTGGTCTGGGGCTTGGTCGAGGTGATCGCGACCTTCTCCCCCACCAGGGCATTGGTCAGGGTGGACTTGCCGACGTTCGGGCGACCCACCAGTGCCGCGAAGCCGGAGCGATGCACGCGCCGTGGACCCTCCGCCCCCGTCATCCGGTCCTGTTCCGGGTCGTTCTGATGCTGGTCAGCGGTCATCGTCATCCTCCTGGTCGTTGCCCGGCAGGTCATCGTCCTGCGGGGCCCTGCGCACCAGCACGGTGGACAGGCGCTTGCGCCGGCCGGCACTCTTCTCAGCCTCGAGCTCGAGGCCCAGGACGATCACCTGGGTGCCGGGGATCGGCACCCGGCCGGTCGCCTTGGCCAGCAGCCCGCCGACGCTGTCGATGTCGTCGTCGTCGATCTCGAGGTCGAACAGGTCACCCATCTCCGAGAGCCCGGCCTGAGCGGGCACCCGGTAGCGTCCGTGGCCGAGGTCCTGGATCTCGGGCTCGCGGCGGTCGTGCTCGTCGGCGATGTTGCCGACGATCTCCTCGAGGATGTCCTCGATGGTGACGATCCCTGCCACTCCCCCGTACTCGTCCACCAGCACCGTGATGTGCACATGGCTGGTCTGCATCTGCGCGAGCACCGCGTCGGCCGCCACGAACTCGGGGGCGAAGCGTGCGGGGCGCATGATCTCGTGCACCGGCCGCTGCGGGCGCGGATCCCACGGGGAATGGATCGCCTGCATCACATCCTTCACGTAGAGGATGCCGCACAGGTTGTCGACGCTGTCCCCGATCACCGGGATGCGGGAGTACCCGGAGCGGACGAACAGCTGCATCGCCGTCTCGGCGCTCGACTCCGCGGAGAGGGTGACCATGTCGGGCCTCGGCACCATCAGCTCGCGGACCATCGTGCCGCGGAGGTCGAAGACTCCCTGGATCATGTCGCGCTCGCCGTCGCGCACGTGCTCGTCCTCGAGCGCGCGGTCGACGTTCTTGCGCGCCTTCTCGGCGCCGTCCTCGGGCTTCTCCGGCGTGCCCGACCGGGCCGCGAGCGAGGCGCCCACACTGGTCAGCGCCCCGGCCGGCAGCCACAGCAGCCCTCGCACCAGCGTGACCAACCATCGATTGGAGATCAGCACGGACTCGGGACGGCTGCGCCCGATGGTGCGCGGCGAGATCGCGAGCACGATCAGCACCAGCAGCCCCGCCACCACCACGGTCGCGATCCCCGGCACCAGCAGACCCGAGTGGCCGAGGTGGTCACGGACGGCCACGGTCACCCCCGCCACCGAGGCGACCATCACGGTCTCCGCGAGCATCCGGCCCAATGACACCGAGGCCAGGGTGCGGGCCGTGTCCTCCTGCTGGGCCAGCACCCGTGCGCGCACGGTCTCGGGTCGGGAGGCCAGTGCCTTCTCCAGCACGCTGCGGGACGCGGACAGCTGCGCGGCATCGACGGCCGTGAGCATGGCGGCCACCACCCCGGAGACCGCGATCAGCGGGATCAGGGTGAGCAGGGCGAGGGTCAGCACGGGACCGGCCAGGTTTGGGGTATCGGAGGGGTCATGGGCCGGGCGGTCAGCGCGCTGTCCGCGAGGCGAGGAAGGTCAGCAGCAGCGTGCGCTGGAGATCGAACATCTCGGTGCGCTCGTCCTCCTCCATGTGGTCGTAGCCCAGCAGGTGGAGGATGGAGTGGACAGTCAGCAGCAGCATCTCCTCGACGGCGCTGTGACCGGCCTCGGCGGCCTGCTTGGTGGCGACCGACGGGCACAGCACCACATCACCCAGCAGCCCCTCGGGAGCGGGCTGCTGGGGGGTGCCGGGGATCAGCTCGTCCATCGGGAAGCTCATCACGTCGGTGGGCCCGGGCAGGTCCAGCCACTGCACATGCAGCTTCTCCATCGCCTCCTCGTCGATGAACAGGATCGACATCTCGGTGGCGGGATGCAGATGCATCGCCTCGAAGACGAAGCGTGAGAGCTCGACGAACTCCTTCTCGTCGACGACCGCGGTGGTCTCGTTGCGGATCTCGATGGTCATGCTCAGTTCTCCCTGGTCGGGCGGTGGCGGGAGTCTCGGTTGCCTCCCGGGCGGATCTCCCAGCGGCCGTAGGCCTCGACGATGTCGCTGACCAGTCGATGGCGCACCACGTCGCGGGAGGAGAGACGGCGGAAGGAGATGTCGTCGATGTCCGAGAGCACCTGTTCGACGATCCGCAGGCCGCTCTGCTGGGCGCCGGGCAGATCGACCTGGGTGACGTCGCCGGTGACCACCATGGTGGAGTTGAAGCCGAGACGGGTGAGGAACATCTTCATCTGCTCGGGCGTGGTGTTCTGCGCCTCGTCGAGGATGATGAAGGCGTCGTTCAGGGTGCGGCCACGCATGTAGGCCAGCGGCGCGACCTCGATGGTGCCGGCGGCCATCAGGCGCGGGATCGACTCGGGATCGAGCATGTCGTGCAGCGCGTCGTAGAGCGGCCTCAGGTAGGGGTCGATCTTCTCGTTCAGCCCGCCGGGCAGGAAGCCGAGGCGCTCCCCCGCCTCGACCGCGGGGCGGGTGAGGATGATCCGGTCGATCTGCTTGCTCAGCAGCTTCTGCACCGCCATGGCGACGGCGAGGTAGGTCTTGCCGGTCCCTGCCGGACCGATCCCGAAGGTGATGGTCGAGGACTCGATCGCGTCGACGTAGGTCTTCTGCCCCATCGTCTTGGGCCGGATCGTCCGGCCCCGGGAGGACAGGATGGTGCGCGAGAGCATCTGCTCGAGGTTCTTCCCGTTCGCCCGGTCGTCGCCGTAGAGGTTCGCGGCGCGCTGCACCGCCTCGGCGGTGACGGCCTGGCCGCTGCTCGCCAGCTCGATCAGCGAGCGCACGAGGTGCTCGCTGCGGCGCAGCGCATCCTCGGTGCCGCGCAGCGTCACCTGATGCCCGCGCACGTGGACGTCG
Source organism: Brachybacterium sp. (assembly GCA_030451965.1). Lineage (GTDB taxonomy): Bacteria > Actinomycetota > Actinomycetes > Actinomycetales > Dermabacteraceae > Brachybacterium. Next base: position 9,394 of record JAKDNE010000007.1, read on the forward strand.
GTGTCGGGGACCGCGTCCTCGAGGGCGGCGAGGGCCTGATCGTTCTCCCCGAGCACCTGGAAGGGGCTGAGGTGGTCGGGGATCACCAGCCTGCGTTCACCGGTCTCCGGGGGCCGGCCGGGGGCCGGGCTGAGAGCGTCCGTCACAGTTCTCCTTCTGCGAGCTTCCCGCCCGCCAGGACATGCGCGTGCACATGGAACACGGACTGTCCCGCGTTCGCGCCGGTGTTGAAGACGAGGCGGAAGTCGCCGTCTCCGTGGTCTGCGGCGATCCGGCTCGCGACCGTCGCGGTGTGGGCCAGCAGCTCCGGATCCTGCGCGAGCTCGATCACGTCCCGGCGGTGCTCTCGGGGGACGACGAGGACATGCACGGGAGCCTGCGGGTGCAGATCCTTGAAGGCGATGACCTGAGCATCCTCGTGGACACGCTCGGAGGGGATCTCCCCCGCGACGATCCTGCAGAAGAGGCAGTCCGGATCGTGGCGCTGTGTGGCGGGTTCGGTGACGCTGTTTCCCATGCTGGGGAGTCTACGGGAGCGAGGAACACCACCTCGGGTTGGGGAACCTCCGGGACGTATGAGAAGTTTTCATCACTATGACAAAGCTCGGAATCATCCTCGCCAGCGCCCGCCCGAACCGTGTGGGCGAAAAGATCTCCCATTGGATCCACGATGCGGTCCCCACCGGCGTCGACGTGGATCTCATCGACCTGCGCGACGTGGCGCTGCCCGCCTTCGACGAGCCCTCGAGCCCGAAGTCCGGCGCCGACAAGACCACCGCGCACGGCCACGCCTGGGGTGAGCGGATCGCCGCACTCGACGCCGTCGTGATCCTCACCCCGCAGTACAACGGCTCCTACCCCGGCGCCCTGAAGAATGCGATCGACTTCCTCTACGCCGAGTGGCAGGGACTGCCCACCGTGCTGCTCGGCTACGGCTGGGGCGGTGCGGGTGAGGTGCTGCCGTTGCTGGAGGCGCTGATGACGCGGCTGGATGCCGACGTGGTCGCCTCGATCGGCCTGAGTTTCCGCGAGGACCTCTCCGTCGACGGCGAGCTCTTCGTGGGCGAGGAGAAGGCCGCAGCGCTGCGCGAGCAGCTGACGGCCATCACCTCCCAGGTGCCTGCCAGCATCGGCTGACCGCCTGCACGCAGAGATCAGCCCCAGCGCCCCACCAGCGCGCTGAGCACGGCGATCGCGGCAGGACCGGCGGTCGAGGTGCGCAGCACCTCGGGTCCGAGCAGCACCGAACGGGCGCCCGCCTCTCGCAGCTGCGAGAGCTCGTCAGGGTCGATCCCGCCCTCGGGCCCGACGATCACGAGGATCTCCTCGAGACCGTCCTCACTCACGGCGCGCAGGTGCTCGGCGAGGCTCATCACCCCCACGGATTCCTGCTCGTGCAGGACCAGCACCAGGGAGGCCTCGGCCGTCATCTCGCGCAGCTCCGCACGCAGCTGCGCCGTGGTCACCGGCTCGCCGACCGTGGGGATCCCGGGCCGACGGCACTGCTTGACGGCCGCACGCACGGTCGCCTCCCACTTGGCGCGCCCCTTGCGCAGCTTCTCCCCGCGCCAGACGGAGACGGAGCGCCGCGCGATCCATGGCACCACCTGGTCGACCCCGAGCTCGGTGGCCGATTCGACGGCCTGCTCGTCGCGGCCGCCGGTGGCCAGGGCCTGCACCAGCGTGAAGCGGGGCAGCCGCTGCACGGCCGGTGAGGGATCCGCGAGCAGACGCAGATCCAGCTCCTCCTTGCGGGCGACGGTCACCTCGGCGAGGACCTGACGGCCCGGAGCATCGGTGAGCAGCAGCTGCTCCCCGGCCTGGATCCGGGCGACCTTCGCGGCGTGCCGACCCTCCTCGCCCGCCAGCACCAGCGCCTCGCCCTCGCGAGCGGAGGCCAGAGCATCGTCGAGGATCAGGAAGCCCGGCGGGGTCGTGGGCATCGGGTGCTCTCCCGTCGGCTCAGAAGTCGCGCAGACGCTCGCGGAGCTTCGCGAACGGTCCGCGCTGCCCCTTGGAGCGGCGCGTGGTCTCATCGCCGCGCAGGGCAGCGAACTGCTGCAGCAGATCCCGCTCCTCGTCGGTGAGCGAGGAGGGCACGTCCACGTCGAGCACCACGCGGATGTCGCCGCGCCGCTCACGGCGCAGCGGCGTCACGCCGAGCCCCTTGAGGTGGATCTCCTCACCGGGCTGGGAGCCGGGTCGGATGTCCAGCTCCTGCTCGCCGTCGAAGGTGTCGAGCGGGATGGCGGCGCCGAGGGCGGCGGTGGTCATGGGCACCGCGATGGTGGTCACCAGATCGTCACCGTCGCGGTCGAACATCTCGTGGTCGGTGACGGTGAGCTCGACGAAGAGATCTCCCGAGGGACCGCCGGCCTCGCCGGTCTCGCCCTCGCCGCGCAGCTGGATGCGGGTGCCGTTCTCCACGCCGGAGGGGATGCCGACGGTGACGACGCGCTCGGTGGGGGTGCGGCCGTGGCCGGAGCAACCGGTGCAGGGGCTCTCGATGACGTCGCCGTGGCCGTCGCAGGTGGGGCACGGCGCCATGGTGACCATCTGGCCCAGCAGGGACTGGGCGACGCGCTGGACGTGGCCGGAGCCGCTGCAGGCGGTGCAGCGGGTGGGGCTGGTACCGGGCTCGCAGCAGGAGCCGGAGCAGCGCTCGCACAGCACGGCGGTGCGGAAGGTGACCTCCTCCTCGGTGCCGAAGACCACGTCGCGCAGTTCGATGCGAACCCGGCGCAGCACATCGCCGCCGCGGCGCTGACGCGGCACAGGACCCTGGCCCCGGCCGCGCATCCCGGAGGCGCCGGCGAACATGTCGAAGATGTCGTTGAAGTCGAAGCCGGCCCCACCGCCACCGGGGAAGCCGCCCATGCCCGGGCCGCCTCCCATGTCGTACTGGCGACGCTTGTCCGCACTGGAGAGCGTCTCGTAGGCCTGGGAGACCCGCTTGAACTTCTCGGCGGCCTCGGGATCCGGGTTCACGTCCGGATGCAGCGTACGGGCGAGCTTGCGGTACGCCTTCTTGATCTCGTCGGTCGATGCCTCGCGGGAGACGCCGAGCAGGTCGTAGTAGTCCTCGTTCACAGGGGTGGATTCCTTCGCGGAGAGTCGGGGTGGCCAGGCCGCAGCGAGCGGCGGGCGGAGACAAGGGTCGAGCGGGGCGGGCCGGGCGGACCCGCGGCGCTCCTATTCGAGATAGCGGGAGACGTAGCGGGCGATGGCCTGGACCGTGGAGATCCCGGTGGCGTAGTCCATCCGGCGAGGGCCGAGGATCGCCAGATGGGATCCCGCCCCGTAGCCGGCACCGACCACGGCGGTCGAATGCAGTGCACGGTCCTCGAGCTCCGAGCCGATGCGCACCTCGACCGCTCCCGGTGAGACGTGCATCGCGGTGAACAGGCGCAGGAGCACCAGCTGCTCCTCGAGCACGTCCAGCAGCGGTTCGACATCGCGCGCGAAGTCCTGTGCGGAGCGGGCGATGTTCGAGGTGCCGGCCATCATGATGCGGTCCTCGGCACGGGAGGCGGCCAGGGCCACGAGGGTCTCCGCCACCTCGGCGGCCGCCGGACGCTCTGGCCGCGGCAGCGAGTCGAGGTAGTCGCCCAGGGGCGCCGTGAGATCGGTGACCTCCCGGCCGGCGACGACCCGGTTGAGATGGTCGCGCAGGGCCGCGTAGTACTCGGCGGGCCGGCCCGCCATGACCGGGACGGTGCGCTGGTCCACGCGTCCGGACTCGAGGATCAGCACCACCAGGAGCAGGGAGTCGGCCACCTTGACCAGTTCGACGTGGCGGATCCTCGCCTGTCGACGTGCGGGATACTGCACCATGGCGACCTGCTGCGTGAGCTGCGCGAGCAGGCGCACGGTGCGGGCCAGCAGATCCTCGACATCGTCGGCGTCCTCGAGCAGGACGCTGATCGCCCGCCGCTCGGGGGCCGACAGCGGCTTGATGGTCGCCACGTGGTCGACGAAGGTGCGATAGCCCTTGTCCGTGGGGACCCGCCCGGCCGAGGTGTGGGGCTGATGGATCAGCCCCTCCTCCTCCAGCAGGGACATGTCATTGCGCACGGTCGCAGCGGAGACGCCGAGCTCGTGCCGCTCCAGCAGCGACTTGGAGCCGACGGGCTCGCGAGTGGCGACGTAGTCCTCGACGATCGCGCCGAGGATGTGGAGCTTGCGGTCCTCCGTCTCCCTCACCTCCTGCGCTGCGTGCTGTCGTCTCTTGGTCGGAACGGTTCGATGGCCGGTACAGACTGGCACTCTGCCACGCCAAGTGCCAATCGTACGCCGCCCCGGCGCGCTGCGCAGAGAGGCGTTCGCCACGGGTGTACGGTATCGCGCGTGCCTGCCCACTTCCCCGACCGGTACGGCCGCGACGTGCTGTCCGCCGGTCCGCCCGCCCACCACCGTCGCCGCCCCGTCGCCCGGGAGGTGCCCGCGACCAAGGACCTGGTCGTCGAAGAGGCCTCGACCGGTTTCACCGGCGCCATCACCCGGGTCGAGAAGATCGCGGGCGAACTGGTGGTCGAGCTCGAGGACGGCCGCGGCGTGCGGCGCACGTTCCCGCTCGGCCCCGGATACATGATCGACGGCATGCCCGTGGTCCTCCACCGCGCCATCGCCGCCGCGACCGGTCCGGTGCGTCAGCGCTCGGCCTCGGGGTCGGTCTATGTCGCGGGCGCGAAGGCCAGGACCGCCCGCGCCTCCAGGATCTGGGTCGAGGGCACCCATGACGCCGAGCTGGTGGCGAAGGTCTGGGGTCACGATCTGCGCATCGAAGGGATCGTCGTCGAGCAGCTCGAGGGCGCGGACAACCTCGCCGAGCGCGTGCGCGAGTTCGGCCCCTCGCCGGGTCGCCGCCTCGGGATCCTCGTGGACCACCTGGTGAAGGGCTCGAAGGAGTCCCGCATCGCCGCCGAGGTGATGGCGCTGCCCGGAGCCCGCGGGAACGTCACCGTGCTCGGCCACCCGTACGTGGACGTATGGCAGGCGGTCAAGCCCGCGCGAGTGGGCCTGAGCGAGTGGCCGCACATCCCCAGGGGCACCGACATCAAGGTCGGCTCCCTCGCGGCGCTCGGCTGGCCGCACGGCGACAAGGCCGACATCGGGCTGGGCTGGAAGCGGATCCTGTCCACCGTGCGCTCCTATGCCGATGTCGAGCCCACCCTCTCCGGGCGCATCGAAGAGCTCATCGACTTCGTGACCGTCGACCCGTCCTGACCGGGCGAGCCGTCCTTCCTGGGGGCTATCCCCCACAGGACTCGGCGGTTCGCCGCCCTGACGGTGCCACGCATGCTCACTAGGCTGAGCGCATCAGCCCGCCGCCGGCTCCCTGCCGGCCCGTGACGAAGAGGGAATCATGAGCCAGACACCGCAGTCCCACGATCCGTACGCCGCTGACTCCGGCGCTCCGCAGCCGCAGGAGCCGCAGCAGGGCGCTCCGACCTCCGACCCGAGCCTCCACCCGCACGACCCCTACGCCTACGACCCCGACGCCACGCGCACCAACCCCCTGGACATCGATGCCGCCCCGGCGCAGCAGCCGGCTCCCGCACAGCAGCCGGCCCCGGGCGGCCACGAGCAGTACGCCGCGCCAGGCACCTCCCCCTACGCCGCACAGGCACCGGACACCCAGCAGGCACCGTTCGGCTCCGCGCGGCCGACCGAGGGTGAGAGCCTGCCGCCGGCCGGCACCCCGGGCGTCTACGACGGTCCGCTGTCCGGGCAGGCGGTCAGCCGGTCGGACTCGCGGCTGTGGGCGACCATCGCGCAGGCCGCAGTCGCTATCGGGCACGTGGTCAGCTGGGGCTTCCTCGGCTGGGTGGGTCCGCTGGTGGTCTACCTGATGTACAAGGACCGGGACCGCTTCGTGCGCTTCCATTCCGCCGAGGCGCTGAACGGAGCGATCGCGGTATTCGCCGCCCAGATCGTCCTCACCATCGTGATCACGATCGTGGCGGTCTTCACCCTCGGCATCGGCACGATCCTGTATCCGCTGGTCGGGCTGCCGGCCCTGCTGCAGCTGGTGTTCTCGATCATCGGTGCGATCAAGGCCAATCAGGGCGAGTATTGGAGCTATCCCTTCAACCTCCGCCTGGTGAAGTGAGCGTCGCGGCCGCTGCCGCACACTGACCACGCACGCCCTCGGGATCGTCCGCCGATCCGGGGGGCGTGCGTCGATTGTGGCGGGTCTCGCCGGGGCGGTCATCGCCCCGGTCCGGCCCCGCAGAAGAGGTCAGGGCACCAGGTCCCGGATCACCGCGTCGGCGAGCAGGCGGCCGCTGCGGGTGAGCACCGCTCGTCCGGCGTCGAGCGCGACGGGATCGAGGTGCCCGCGGTCGCGGTGCACGGCGAGCATCGGCCGGCGCTCGACCGGGATCACCTCGGCGGCGAGGCCGTCGGCGATCCGCAGCTCGAGCATGATCCTCTCGACCAGCCGGTCCTCGGCCGCGACCTGCTCGGAGTCGGCCACCGGCATCTCGCCGAGGCCGAGCATCCGGGCGTAGCGGCTGGGGTGCTTCACGTTCCAGGCCCGCAACCCGTCGCGGTGGCGGTGGGCGCCGGGACCGATCCCCCACCAGTCCGTGCCGCGCCAATAGGCGAGGTTGTGGCGGGAGCGCTGCGCCGGGGTGCGCGCCCAGTTGGAGACCTCGTACCAGGACAGTCCGTCAGCGGTGGCGAGATCGTCGACCAGCTCGTACTTGTCGGCCATGTCGTCGGGGTCGGGGGCCTCGAGCTCTCCGCGGCGCAGCTGCCGGGCCATCGCCGTGTTGCCCTCGATGATCAGCGAGTACGCCGACATGTGGTCGACTCCGCAGGCCAGCGCCGACTTCACGGAGATCTCGACGTCCTCGATCGTCTCGCCCGGGGTGCCGTAGATGAGGTCGAGGCTGACATCCAGCCCGGCATCGCGGGCCCAGGCCACGGCCTGCGGCACCTTCTCGGGGTCATGGGTGCGGTCCAGGGTCGCGAGCACCGACGGCACGGCGGACTGCATGCCGAAGGAGACACGCGTGATGCCGCCGGCGGCGAGCCGGGACAGCGAGGCGCGGGTGACGGAGTCCGGGTTCGCCTCGGTGGTGATCTCGGCATCGTCCGCGAGGGGGATCAGGGTGCGGAGGTGCTCGAGCATCGCGACCAGATCGTCCGCCGGCAGCAGCGTGGGGGTGCCCCCGCCGAAGAACACGGTCGAGACCCGCTCGTAGTCGTACCCGGCCGCGCGGTCGCTCGCGAGGGTCAGGTCCATCTCCCGCATCGCGTTGGCCGCGTACTCGGCCTGGGACCCGCCGCCGCCGAGCTCGGTGGCCGTGTAGGTGTTGAAGTCGCAGTACCCGCAGCGCACCGCGCAGAAGGGGACGTGGATGTAGACGGACAGCGGGCTCACAGGCCCATGCCCATTCCGAGGCCGCGACCCGTCGACCGCAGCCGCACGGGGAATCCGTGGTCCTCTCCGGCGCGACGCAGAGCGTTCTGCGCGCTGCCGGCCAGCGAGTCGTACAGCACGGTGTCGCTCCTCTCTGCCCATTCGAGCAGGTCGCGTGCTTGGCGGGGGGTCAGGCCGCGGAAGGCATCGCCGATGGTGACGCCGTGCTCGGGACGGTGCAGCACCTCGATCTCGTCGCCGGCGGAGGTCTCCCCCACGACAAGCACCCGGAAGTAGGCACCGGCGCCGCCTGCGGCGGTGAAGTGCCGTCCCCAGCGGCGGTCCCCGATCCAGGCGGAGAAGGTGCCGCAGGGATTGCGCACGGTCGTCGCCTCGAGCTCTGCAGTCCCGACGCGCCAGCGCTCCCCGATCACCGTCTCGTCGGTGTCCTGGCCGGTGGTCACGAGGTTCTCCCCGAAGGACCCGTCGGGCAGGTCGAGCCCCCGTGCCGCGGCATGGGCCTCGCGGGCCTCGCGAGCGTAGGCGTAGACAGACTTGAAGATCCCGCCGTGGTGCTCCCGGTCGCCCTGGACATCACCGAGCACCCCGTGGGTCAGCAGCCGGATCGGACCATCCACGGGCCGCTTGTCGATACCGCTCATCAGGCCGCTCGCCTCGACAGGGAAGAGCTGCGCGACGGTGCAGACCGCCGCGATCCGTCCCGTCCCGACGCTCACTTCTTCTTGGCGTCCTTGGGCATGTCGCCCTCGTCCGAGGAGAGCGCGGCGATGAAGGCTTCCTGCGGGACCTCGACGGACCCGATGTTCTTCATGCGCTTCTTGCCCTCCTTCTGCTTCTCGAGCAGCTTGCGCTTGCGGGAGATGTCACCGCCGTAGCACTTGGACAGCACGTCCTTGCGCATCGCGCGGATGTTCTCACGAGCGATGATGCGGGCCCCGATGGCAGCCTGGATCGGCACCTCGAACTGCTGGCGCGGGATGAGCTTCTTCAGCTTCCCCGCCATCTCGACGCCGTAGTTGTACGCCTTGTCCCGGTGCACGATGGCGCTGAAGGCGTCGACCGGCTCGCTCTGCAGCAGCATGTCGACCTTGACCAGGTCGGCGACCTGAGAGCCGGAGACGTCGTAGTCCAGGGACGCGTAGCCGCGGGTCTTGGACTTCAGCTGATCGAAGAAGTCGAAGACGATCTCGGCCAGGGGCAGTGTGTAGCGCAGCTCGACGCGGTCCTCGCTGAGGTAGTCCATTCCGCCGAGGCTGCCGCGCTTGGACTGGCACAGCTCCATGACGGCGCCGATGAACTCACTGGGCACCAGGATGGTGGCCTTCGTGATCGGCTCGGTGATGGAGTCGACCTTGCCGACCGGGAAGTCGGAGGGGTTCATCACCTCGACCTCCGTGCCGTCCTCCATCATCACCTGATAGACGACGCTCGGGGCGGTGGAGATCAGCTCGAGGTTGAACTCGCGCTCCAGCCGTTCGCGGACGATCTCCAGATGCAGCAGGCCGAGGAAGCCGACACGGAACCCGAACCCGAGGGCGGTGGAGGTCTCGGGCTCGTAGATCAGGGAGGCATCGTTGAGCTTGAGCTTGTCCAGCGCATCACGCAGCACCGGGTAGTCGGAGCCATCGATCGGGAACAGGCCGGAGTAGACCATCGGCTTGGGCTCCGAATAGCCCTCCAGGGCCTCCTGGGCACCGCGGATCGAGGTGGTGATGGTGTCACCCACCTTGGACTGGCGCACATCCTTCACCCCGGTGATCAGGTATCCCACCTCGCCGGGGCCGATGCCCGGAGTGGGGTGCGGCTCCGGCGAGCTGACCCCGATCTCGAGCAGCTCGTGGTGCGCGCCGGTGGACATCATGTCGATGCGGTCGCGAGACTTCAGGGAGCCGTCGAACACGCGGATATAGGTGACCACGCCGCGGTAGGTGTCGTAGACGGAGTCGAAGATCATCGCGCGGCACGGGGCATCGACCTCGCCGTGCGGGGCAGGCAGGGTCTCCACGACGTGGTCCAGCAGCTCGGACACGCCCACCCCGGTCTTTCCGGAGACGCGCAGCACGTCGTCGGGGTCCACACCCACCAGCTGACCGATCTCGGCGGCGTACTTCTCGGGCTCGGCGCCGGGCAGGTCGATCTTGTTCAGCACCGGGATGATGGTGAGATCGTGCTCCATCGCCAGGTACAGGTTCGCCAGCGTCTGCGCCTCGATGCCCTGTGCGGCGTCGACCAGCAGGATCGCGCCCTCGCAGGCGGCGAGGGAGCGGGAGACCTCGTAGGTGAAGTCGACGTGCCCGGGGGTGTCGATCATGTTCAGGGCAAAGTTCACGCCGTCGACCTGCCAGGGCATGCGCACGGCCTGGCTCTTGACGGTGATGCCGCGCTCGCGCTCGATGTCCATCCGGTCGAGGTACTGGGCGCGCATCGCGCGCTCCTCGACGATCCCGGTGATCTGCAGCATGCGGTCGGCCAGGGTGGATTTGCCGTGGTCGATATGCGCGATGATGCAGAAGTTGCGCAGGCGCTCCTGGGGTGTCGACGCGGGCAGGATGTCCCGGGCCTCATCGACAGCGATCCTCGGGCTCACCGGCATACATCCTCTCGTCGGTCCGTGATCGGGCGGAACTGCGCCCGGGCATCGGCCCATCGTCTCATGCGAGCGGCCATCGGCCCTCTCCCCGCCGCGCTCGAGGACGGAGGTCACAGGGAGACCTCAGCCGGCCGCCACGATCTGTCCGCTCCTGGGCAGCCCGCCGGGGAACGCGAACGGCACCGCGCGGGCGGTCGACGGGTCCGCCGCGCTCATCGCCTGGAGATGGAGGTGGGGTTCGGTGCTGTTGCCGGAGTTGCCGCAGCCGCCGAGGAGCGCTCCGACGCGGATCTCCTGCCCCGGGCGCACGGTGACGCTCCCTCGCCGGAGGTGGCACAGCGCCACGTACACCTCGGCGCCTCGGTGGCGGGCGCGCAGGATCACGTGATTCCCGGCGAGAGCGGTCCATCCCGCCGCGGCCCGGCGTCGCTGGGTGAGGGCGTAACCGATCGAGGGGAGGCCCCGGCGGGCGTGGTGATCGTCCAGGCTGTCGAGGAGGCTGTGGATCACGCCGTCCACGGGGCTCAGCACCTCCCGCCCGAGACCGGGGAAGGCCTCGGGCGGCTCGGGCAGCAACAGGCTCCTGAGGCGGAAGGGCGCAGTGCGGCCGTGCTCGTCGACCGGGACGAGATCGATCGAGTGCGCCAGGGCGAACTGCTCGGTCCCATGGCTCGGCACGCGATCTGCCGGAGAGTTCTGGACCTTCCATCGCCCGTGGAACGGGAGGGCGAGCTCGAGCGGGTCCCCGCTGCTCATCCGCCGAGAGCTCAGTGCGCCGGATGGAAGTAGGTGGTGCCCAGTGCCCGGGTGACGGCGCCGGTGACCATCTGCAGCTGCTCCATCTCCTCGTCGAAGTCGGCGATGATGTCATCCAAGGAGCGGAAGCGCAGGCTGGCCAGGGCACGGCCGACGATCCTCCGGCCGGGCTCCGACGCACCCAGGCGGTCGAAGCTGTTGCCGTGGAGCTTGGCAAGGGTCTCCAGCGCCTCGTCGAGCTCGCCGAGGCAGTGCACGGCCGAGCGGGGGAAGATCGAGTCCAGCAGCAGGAACTCGATCGCGCGGGAGGAGCGGACGCGTCCGCGATAGGTGCGGATGTATGCCTCGTGCGCGCTGCACGACCGCAGCAGCATCACGGTCCCTGCGGAGGAGGCGTCCTCCAGGTCGTGGTCCTGCAGGTTGCGGGCCAGCATGTCGACCCGTTCGAGCAGCTGCCCGATCCGCAGGAACAGCCAGGCCTCGTCGCGCGTCATGGAGGAGTCCACCAGACCGTTGACCACTGCGCAGCGGTCCTTGGCGAACTGGAAGGCGCCGTGCATGCGGGAGGGGCGCACCCCGCGGGGCAGGCCGAGCGTGGTGGTGTTCAGCGATTCCCACACCTCGGTCGAGAGCGCCTCGCGCACACCGCGGGCGTTCTCCCGTGCCGTGAGCAGCGCGCCGGCCACGGAGGACGGATCCATCCGGTCGGTGACCAGATGGTCCAGCACCCGCTGGACGGTGCAGTCCTCCTCGCGGACCTGCTCCACCCCGAAGATCTGGTAGACGGCGGCGCACGCCGCGGTGAGGTCCTCCGGGGTGTCCTCGGTGATGGACTGCAGCGTGACGTCGAGTATCCGTGCGGTCTGGTCGGCGCGTTCGACGTATCGGCCGATCCAGAACATCGCGTCGGCGATCCTACTGAGCATCATGGGGTGTCTCCTCGACGTCGATGATCGGGATCGCGGAGGTGACCGGATCGGGTTCGGTGGCTCGCTCCTCGGCCGGTTCCTCGCGCACGTCCTCGAACTCGTCGTAGCTGTCGTCGGTGGGGTCCTCGATCGCTTCGTCGCGGTTCTCCTGGGCGTGCGAGCTCGAGGCTGCACGGCCGGTCTCGGCGGTGCGCTCCGCGGCGAGCACCCAGGTGTCCTTCGAGCCGCCGCCGCGGGAGGAGTTCACGATCATCTCGCCGCGGGGCAGTGCGACCCGGGTGAGTCCGCCCGGCAGCACCCAGACATCGTCGCCGCTGTTCAGCGCGAAGGGGCGCAGGTCGACATGGCGCGGCTCAGGGCCCTCCTCGACCAGGGTCGGGATCGTGGACAGCTGCACCACGGGCTGGGCGATCCAGCCGCGCGGATCGGCCTGCAGCCGAGCCCGCAGCGCATCGAGCTCCTCGGCAGTGGCCGCGGGGCCGATGACGATGCCCTTGCCGCCGGAGCCGTCGACGGGCTTGACCACCAGCTCCTCGAGCCGGTCCAGCACCTCGGCACGGGACTCCGGCTCCTCCAGGCGCCAGGTGTCGACGTTGGGCAGGATCGGCTCCTCGGCCAGGTAGTAGCGGATCAGGTCGGGCACGTACGTGTAGGTGAGCTTGTCGTCCCCGATGCCGTTGCCGATGCCGTTGGCGACCACGACGTTCCCGGCGAGGACCGCGCGGACGAGGCCGGGCACGCCCAGCATCGAGTCGGGGCGGAACACCTCGGGGTCGATGAAGTCGTCGTCGGTGCGCTTGTAGATCACGTCCACCCGCCGCAGCCCGGCGGTGGTGCGCATGTAGATGCGCTCATTGCGCTCGACCAGATCGGAGGCCTCGACGAGGTCCACGCCCATGGTGCGGGCCAGCAGCGAGTGCTCGAAGTAGGCGCTGTTGAAGCGGCCCGGGGTGAGCACCACCACCGTGGCCTCCTCGTCCGGGATGTCCGGCGCGGCGGCCTGCAGTGCGAAGAGCAGCCGTCCCGGGTAGTCCCCGACGCGGCGGACCGGCCGGTCGGCGAACAGCTCCGGGAAGCCCTGCGCCATGGCGCGGCGGTTCGAGAGCACGTAGCTGACGCCGCTGGGGGTCCGCACGTTGTCCTCCAGCACGCGGAACTCCCCGTCCCCGTCGCGCACCAGGTCGATGCCGGAGATGTGGATCCGCACCCCGTTGGGCGGGGTGTAGCCGCGCATCTCCTCGACCACATAGGTGGAGGAGGTGATCAGCTTTTCAGGGATCACCCCGTCGGCGATCGCCGACTGGTCGTTGTAGAGATCGTCGAGGAATCGCTCGAGAGCACGCACCCGCTGGGAGATGCCCGCGGAGACACGCGCCCATTCCTCGGCCTCGATCACCCGCGGGATCGCGTCGATCGGGAAGGGACGCTCCTCTCCGGCGTGGTCGAAGGTGATGCCCTGGTCGAGGTAGCTGCGGGCCAGTGACTCCGAGCGGGATCGGAACTCCTCGGGCCCGAGTCCGGCCAGCGCGTCGTGCAGGGCGCGGTAGGTGGGCCGCACGGTGCCGTCGGGCGCGAACATCTCGTCGCCTCCGGCACCGGTGCGGGCGCTGTGGAACAGCGAGGTGGCAGACATGCCTACCATTCTCACACCACCTCTGCCCCGTATGGCGCAGAACGCCCAGGAAGCGAGCACCATGTCCCTGATATCCCGACTCGGCACCGCCCTCCGCACCGCTGTGCGCTCCCCCTCGGTGCGGCGCAGCGCGCGTCGTCTCAGCCGCACCGCGGTCCGTGCGGTGAAGCAGAGCACGAGTGCCGACCGCAGGCCCCGGGCCGGCTCGGATCCACGGTCAACGGGCGGTCCCTCCGGCGCGGAGGGTTCCCACGCACTCGCCGATCGTCGCTCCGGCGGCGTCCTGACACTCGCCTATGCGCCACACGCCGACGACCGCCCCGATCCGGGCGAGGTCGTCTGGGCGTGGGTGCCCTATGAGGAGGACCTCACCCAGGGCAAGGATCGCCCGGTGCTGGTGATCGCGGAGGAGGGAGCCGATCGCGGTGGCTCCGACGGCTCCGGTCCGGTGCTGGTGGCGCTCATGCTCACCTCCCGCGATCGCACCGCCGACGGAGCCGTGGCCACGGATGAGCACGGCTCGACCTGGGTGGACATCGGTGCCGGGGACTGGGACCGCCAGGGTCGCCCCTCGGAGGTCCGCGCGGACCGCCTGCTGCGGCTCTCTCCCGAGGCGGTGCGCCGTGAAGGCGGGCGCCTGGACCGGGAACGGTACGACCGAGTGGCCGCTGCGGTGAGGGACGTCCACGGCTGGTGAGGGCCCGCGGTCGGTGATGGCCCGGCCCGATACGGACGGCACGGGAGACACGGCACACATCGGATGCGGTCAGCGGGCTGGGCTCTGGTAATGTTCTGCACCGTATGTGTGACATACCGTTCGGTGTGCGCATGACGTGGTCCCGCCGTGTCAGGGGCGACGATTCGTGCGACCCGGGCGAGTACCCGTGGCAGCGACCCGGTACCGACGTCTCCAGGCGAGTCCCCACCGCCGTCCCCGTCGGCTCCGTTCCTCGGCCGTCTCGGATGATCCACCGCAGCAGCACAAGAGAAGAGTCTTCGTGGCAAACATCAAGTCCCAGATCAAGCGGAACAAGACGAACGACAAGGCGCGTCTGCGCAACCGTGCCGTCAAGTCCGAGCTCAAGACCTACACCCGCAAGGTGAAGGCCGCCGTCTCCACCGGCGATGCCGAGGTGGCGGGAGCAGCGCTCCAGAGCGCCTCCCGCAAGCTCGACAAGGCCGTCTCCAAGGGCGTCATCCACCAGAACCAGGCCGCGAACCGCAAGTCCGGTCTCGCCAAGCTGGTCGCCGACGTCGCCAAGTGACATCCGGCAGCCGTTGAGCTGTCTTCCCGCATGACGGGGTGAGCGAGGAGCCCGGTGCG
>JAKDNE010000202.1 GCA_030451965.1 Brachybacterium sp.
GGGCCTGCGGCTCGGCGTCGGCGGCTTCTTCGGCGTGCGTGCGCTGCAGGAGGGCGGGGGGACCCCGGTCGTCGAGGGTGAGGACGGGACGGAGGGCACCGAGGGCACGCCCCCCGCCGAGGAGCCGACGGTCCTCGACGAGACGCCGGTGGGACCGGACTCCGCCGTCCCGCTCGGGAGCACCTTCCCGATCCGTTCCACCGTTCTCGGGGGTGAGGTGGAGGTCACCGTCACGGCCGTGGACTGGGATGCGACCGAGGAGCTCCACGAGGCGAACTCCTTCAACGAGGAGCCGCGGGAGGGGAACAGATACCTCCTGCTCACGGTGGAGGGGGTCTATCTCGGCGACGGGTTCGACAGCGTCGGCGCCGGCAACTGGATCGTGGTGGTGTACGTGGCGGAGGACGGCACCGAGTACGAACGGAGCTACCGCGTCACCCCTCACCACGACGAGCTGATCGGGCAGAAGGGCGTCGACGAGGACGGAGGCTTCCTCGCGGAATTCTGCTTCGAGGTGCCGGAGGGGCTCGAGGCAGGAGGCCACTTCGTGCTCGACGACGGGATACGGGACGTCGACGCCGGAGCCTGGGTCGAGGCGGTCTGACAGCGAGGCGGTCTGACCGCGAGGCGGACGACGCCCGGCGTCCGTGCGCCGAGGACTCCCGGAACCCGCGGCCACCCGGCATCCCGCGCCTGCGTCCCGGCGGTCGCCCCGGTGGACACCCGAGCCCGGTCTGAGGCATGATCTATCTGAAACCCGCAGTATCAGGCAACTGTGGGGCGGCGCCCACCCTCGACGAAGAGATCGCGAAAGGTCACTGATGAGCAGCTACACCGAGCACGTCACCCGAGTCCTCACCGAGGACCGTGAGCATCCGGGCCTGGGGACCGTGGCCGTGCTGACCTTCGCACCGCCCGAGGGGGAGGAGCGCCGCCCCGCGACGCTCGGGCCCCGCTCGATCGAGGCCGTCACCGGCGCGATCGCCACCGCCGTGGACCGGGCCGAGGCCGGAGAGGTCCAGGCCATCGCCATGACCGGCACCGGGCGCGTCTTCCTCGCCGGCGCCGACCTGTCGATGTTCGCCGACCCCACTGCGGCAGCGAACGTCGAAGGCATGACCCGCGCCGCCCATGACCTGCAGATCCGCGTGCGCACCAGCCCCGTACCGGTGCTCGCCCACCTCAACGGGGCCGCCCTCGGCGGCGGCCTCGAGGTCGCGCTGATGGCCGACGTCCGCACCGTCGCCCCCGGCGTGCGCGGCATCGGAGTGCCGGAGACCAGCCTCGGCATCCTGCCCGGCTGGGGCGGCACCACCCTGCTGCAGTCCGTCGTCGGCGCCGAGACCGCCGTACGGATGATCCTCGAGGACCCCGCACGCGACAAGCAGCTCCGCGCCGAGCAGGCCCTCGAGGACGGTCTGGTCGACGAGCTCGCCGCCGACCTCGACGAGGCTCTGGACCAGTTCGCAGCCCTGGTCGCCGCTCATGTCGACCTCGAGGAGACCGACGCCGACGTGGTCGATCCGGTGCTCGCCGCGACCGCCGCCGACGCCCCGGCCGATGCTCCCGGTGCCTGGGCCGGACGCGAGGCGCCGCTGCCCGGGGTCGACACCCCCGAGGCCGAGGCGCTGCTCGACGCCCTCGACGCCCCGCACGGCAGCGCCGAGACCCGACGTGCCTGGGCCGCCCGGCTCGAGACGCAGGGAGCCCCCGCCGTCGGCCGCGCGCTCGCCCTGCTGCAGGGGCTGCCCGGGTCCACCCTCTCCGACGCCCTCGCCCGCGAGGGCGCCGCGCTGGACGAGCTGGTGCGCAGCGATGCCGCCGCCGCCTCGATGTACTCCGCCGAGCTGCTGCGCCGCGGCAAGCCCGGCCGCACCCCCGTCGACGGGGCCCGGGAGATCCGCCGCGTGGGCGTGGCCGGCGCAGGCCTGATGGCCTCGCAGATCGCCGCCCAGCTGGCCCTGGGTCTGCAGGTCCCCGTGGTGATGCGTGATCTCGACACGGCGACCGCCGCCAAGGGGCTGGCCGCCGCGCGGGAGGTGATCGCCCAGACCGCTTCGCGCGGGATGCTGGACGAGGCCGCCGCGACGCAGATCGCCGAGAACCTCTCCGCCACCGCGGACCTGCAGGAGCTCGCGGGCTGCGACCTCGTGCTCGAGGCGGTCCCCGAGGTGCTCGCGATCAAGAAGTCCGTCTTCGCCGAGCTCGAGGGCGTCCTGGCCGAGGACGCCCTGCTGGTCACCAACACCTCCTCGCTGTCGGTGGCGCGGATGGCGGAGGAGCTCGCCCACCCCGAGCGCGTCGTGGGCCTGCACTTCTTCAACCCCGTCGCCAAGATGCCGCTGGTCGAGGTGGTCCACACCGAGGACACCGACGAGGCGACCCTGGCCACCGGTCTCGAGGTGGTCCGTCGCCTGAAGAAGTTCGCCGTGCGCAGCGCGGACGCTCCCGGCTTCATCGTCAACCGGCTGCTGTTCCGTGTGCTCGGTGCGGTCCTGGCCTCCGTCGACTCCGGAGCGGATCCGGCGGAGGTCGATGCCTCGCTCGATGCCCTCGGCCTGCCGATGCGCCCCTTCGCGCTGCTGGACCTGGTGGGTCTCGCCGTCGCCGATCACGTGGGTCAGGTGCTCGCCGCGGAGCTCGGCGACCGCTTCCACGCCTCCCCGGGGCTGAGTGCCATGGTCGAGAAGCAGGCCCACTTCACTGAGCGCAGCAAGACCTCCGTGCACCCGACGGTCTCGCCGGCGGTCGCCGAGGCGTTCGGGACGGATCCCTCCGCCGCCGCCACGGGCCCGGTCGGTGCCGCGCTGCTGGAGAAGGTCCAGGACGGACTGGCCGAGGAGATCGCGCTGATGCTCGAGTCGGGAGTGGTCGAGCGCCCCGAACAGGTGGACCTCGCCCTGATCCTGGGCGCCGGCTTCCCCCGCCACCGCGGCGGCGTCACCCCGTATCTCGACTCCTCCGGCGCCTCGCAGCGGGCGGCCGGCCGCACCTTCCACGGCGAGATGTTCATCGGCCGCGGCTGAGCGGCGCGGTCCTGCACCGCTCCCGCCCCGGGCCCCGACCTCCGTCGGGTCCCGGGGCGGTGTGCGTCGTGACGGGACGTGACCGGATCGGGATCCGGCATCCCTGGACGACTCCTGAACGCGCCGTACGATGTGGCGCACGGGCCCAGGGGGCTCGACCGCAGCAGGTCGTGTCAGGAGAGAGGGGACGGCGTCGTGCCCGGCGCCGGAGCAGAACATGTCGCAGCCACCGCAGAACGGATGGGGCCAGCAGCCGCCCTCCGGAGATCCCTACGGCCCGTCGTCGGCGAACGGCGGGTACGGCGCCCAGGGACAGCCCCCGCACGGATTCGGTGCGCCGGGAACCGGGCCCACCTCCGCGAACGGCGGCTACGGTCAGGACGGAGCCTTCGCGCCGAGCTTCGGCGACGGGGGAGGGCAGGGCGTCGCGCCCCAGGGCGGTGCGCCGAAGACGTCGTACAAGGTCCCGCTCCTCGTCTGTGCCGGTTGCGCGCTGCTCGTCCTGCTGCTGCTCGTCGTGGGCGGAGGCATCTTCCTGTTCACCCGTGGCGGTGAGGAGCCCGCCGGCGGCGGGGAGACCACCACCACGGAGGGCGGCGAGGACCCGACCGACGAGCCCACCGACGAGCCGACGGAGGACCCGACCGAGGACCCCACCGACGAGCCGACGGAGGATCCGAGCGATGATCCGACCGAGGAGCCCACGGACCAGCCGGCGGGCGACGGCGCCGGGACCGAGGACGACCCGTACGCCCTCGGCCAGAAGTTCACCCTCGACGACGGCGAGGGCGGCACCCTCGATGTGACCATCGGCGAGGTGAACTGGGATGCGACCGATGAGGTCATGGACGCCAGCTCCAGCAATACCGCGGTCTCCGAGAACCAGACCTACATCCTGGTCCCGGTCACGGTCACCTATCACGGCGACGACACGGCGGAGCCGATCCTGCTGCTCACCCTCGACTACCACTCCGAGGCCGGGGGGACCTACACCGACGACGGCGCCCTGACCCCGCAGAGCGTCATCTACACCGACACCCTCAACGACGGCGACAGCGACACCTGGGACTACGGGATCATCGTGCCCGCCGCCGAGATCGAGTCCGGCCACTTCACCGTCCGTGCGCTGTTCGACTTCAGCGCGGAGGACTCCTGGGTGAGCGCCGCCTGAGGTCCTCGCCCCACGGCCTGTTCACGACCCGCAGCGCGGTCACGGCCCGCTCTCGCTCCCGTCGAGGAGGAGGGCGGGCCGTCCGCATCTGGTGCTGACGGGCGTGTTCAGCGCCGCGGCGCCGCCCAGGCGTCGAGCTGCTCGAGCGCCTGCTCGATGGTCGCGCGGCTCTTGCAGAACGCCATGCGCAGGTAGGCACTCGCCTCCCCGGCATCGCCGTCGCGGTAGAAGGCGGACAACGGGATCGCCACCACCCCGGCCTCCGTCGGCAGTCGCTCCGCCAGGGCGTCGGCGTCGGGCTCCCCGAGCGGGCCGGCATCGGCGACCGTGAAATAGCCGGCCGCAGGAACGCTCACCCGGAAGCCGATCTCGCGCAGCCCGTCTGTGAGCAGGTCGCGGCGCTCGCGCAGGTCCGCGGCCAGGTCCTGGAAGACCGATGGCGGCTTGCCCAGCCCCACGGCCACCGCGGGCTGGAAGGGTGCCCCGGAGGAGTAGGTCAGCCACTGCTTCACCCCGGTGATCGCCGTGATCAGCTCCGCCCGGGCGGTGATCCAGCCGATCTTCCAGCCGGTCACCGAGAAGGTCTTGCCCGCCGAGGAGATCGAGACCGTGCGGTCCTGCGCGCCGGGCAGGGCGGCGATCGGCTGGTGGACGTCGCCGAAGGTGAGGTGCTCGTAGACCTCGTCGGTGGCGATCAGCGCATCGTGGCGCACCGCCTCGTCGACGATCGCCTGCAGCGCCTCCGGGGGCAGCATCATCCCGGTGGGGTTGTGCGGGGTGTTCACCAGCACCAGCCGGGTGCGCTCGGAGAAGGCGCCGCGCAGCGCGTCCGTGGAGACCTCCAGGACCAGGTCGCCCGCGTCGGAGTCCGAGCGGGAGGTGACCGGCACCGTGCGATGCACCCCGCCGGCCAGCGCGATGATCGCCGCGTACTGGTCGTAGAACGGCTCGAGGGTGATCACCTCGTCGCCCGGCTCGACCAGGGCCAGGATCGTCGCCGCGAGCGCCTCGGTGGCGCCGGTGGTCACCAGCACCTCGTCCGCCGGATCCCAGCGCAGCCCGTACCAGCGGGACTGGTGCTCGGCGACCGCCTCCCGCAGCCCTGCCTCCCCGATGCCGGGCGGGTACTGGTTGTGGCCCTGACGGATCGCCTCGATCGCGGCCTCGGCGACAGCGGTGGGTGGGGGATCGTCGGGGAAGCCCTGCCCGAGGTTCAGCGCGCCGTGCGCGAGGGCGCGGGCGGACATCTGGGCGAACACGCTCGGGCGCGCCTCCCCGTTCTTCAGCAGGCCGGCAGCAGCGGCGGCACGGGTCCAGGGGCCGGTGGTCTTCATGGCGTCGAGTCTGTCAGAGACGGGCGGGGCAGGGAGGTCTACCGTGGCAGGGGCCGTGCGGTGCGGAGCCGCTCGGCGCAGAGCCGCGCAGCGAAGGAGCATGCCATGCAGATCCTCGTCCGACCGGGAGACCTCACACAGGAGGGCACCGACGCCCTCGTCAACGCCGCGAACTCCGGACTCCGGGGAGGCGGGGGCGTCGACGGGGCGATCCACCGCGCCGGTGGCCCCGACATCCTCGCCGCCTGTCGGGAGCTGCGCGAGACCACGCTCCCGGACGGCCTGCCCGCCGGCCACGCGGTCGCCACGACCGCCGGGAGGCTGGCGGCCCGCTGGGTGATCCACACGGTCGGTCCCGTCCACTCCTCCCGCGAGGACCGCTCCGCGACCCTCGCCTCCTGCTATCGCGAGAGCCTGCGCGTCGCGGTGGAGATCGGCGCCCGCAGCCTCGCCTTCCCCACCATTTCCGCCGGGATCTACGGATGGCCGATGGACGATGCCGCCCGGATCGCCGTGCAGACCGTGCAGGAGACGGCCGACGAGGTCGCCGGAGAGATCGACACCGTCGTGTTCGTCCCCTTCGGCGACGAGGCCGAACAGGCGTTCCGCCGCTGGACCCAGGAATAGCCGCGCCGTGCGCACCGCGGGGCCGCACCCCG
>JAKDNE010000203.1 GCA_030451965.1 Brachybacterium sp.
GGGGGCGTGGTGCTCGGGGTCGTCGTGCTCCCAGTAGCGGTAGTAGACGGCCTGGTGCCAGTCCTGGACCTGCTGCCCGCGCAGCTGGGCGAGGAAGCTGCGGCCCTGCTGCTCGGGAAGCTCCGAGGCCTCCGCGCCGGCGGCCTCGAGCAGGGTCGCGGCGAAGTCGACGTTGGAGATGGTGTCGGTGACGCGGGTCCCGGCGGCGATCTGGGCGGGCCAGCGCACCAGCATCGGCATGGTCAGGGACTCGTCCAGCATCAGGCGTTTGTCGAACCAGCCGTGATCGCCGAGGAAGAAGCCCTGGTCGGAGGTGTAGATGACGAGCGTGTCCTCGGCCAGGCCGTTCTTCTCGAGGTGGTCGAGGATCTCTCCCACGGAGTCGTCGACCGCCTGCACACAGCGCAGGTAGTCGCGCATGTAGCGCTGGTACTTCCACGACGATCTGGCACGCCGCACGTCCTCGCCCTCCCCCTCGAGCTCGGGCGGCAGGGCGTCCTTGACGTCGCTCTCCCGCAGGTCGTCGAGCTGCATGGCCACCTCGCGCACCACCTGGGCGCGAGTGGCGTGGTCGTCCCACATGGTCTCCGGCTCCGGGATCGTGCCCGCCTCGTACCTCCCCTCGTAGCGGGGGTGCGAGATCCACGGCCGATGCGGGGCCTTGTGGTGGACCAGCAGGCAGAACGGCTGCTCAGGATCGCGCTGGTCCAGGAAGTCCAGGCTCTGCCGGGTGACGATGTCGGTGGCGTAGCCGGGGATCCGCTCCTCGCCGTCCGGACCGATCATCACGGGGTCCACGTACGCGCCCTGGTCAGGGTAGATCCGCCAGTCGTCGAAGCCGCGCGGCAGGGAGCGCTCGGAGCGGCCCAGGTGCCATTTTCCGTACAGCGCCGTCTGGTAGCCGCATCCCTGCAGCACCTCGGGGAAGGTGCGCACCCGGTAGTCGAACTCGGAGTAGATCGACGGGGCCCGATTGACGTGGCTGTAGGTGCCGGTGAGGATCGAGGCCCGGGAGGGGGTGCAGATGGCGTTGGTGCAGTACACCGCGTCCATCCGTGCGCCCTCGGTGGCGAGGCGGTCCAGGTGCGGGGTGGTGTTGACCCGGCTGCCGTAGGCGGAGATCGAATGGGCGGCGTGGTCGTCGCTCATCACGAACACGATGTTGGGTCGGGTCATCGGGAGGTGCTCCTGGAGGGGTCGTTCGTCGATGGTGGCTGCCCGGCCGGCGGGGCGGCGTCCCGTCGGTCGGGCGGCTGACGGCTCACCAGCGGGGGTGGATCGTCTCGCGCAGCAGCTCGTCGTAGGTCTCGTGCACGGCGGCGTCGAAGCGTTCGAGCACGGCTTCCTGCTCGGCGGTGGGGGCGCTGCCGGCGGCGGCGTTGCGGCGGGCCTGCTCACCGCTGCTGGCGCCGGGGATGGCGGCGGTGACGCCGGGCTGCGCGAGGATCCAGCGCAGGCTCGCCTCTGCGAGCGGCATCTCCCCGTCCAGGGCCTGCTCGAGCCGGGCGACGGCGGTCAGGCCGGTCTCGTACTCCACGCCGGAGAACGTCTCGCCCTGGTCGAAGGCCTCGCCGTGGCGGTTGAAGCTGCGGTGGTCGTTCGCGGCGAACTGGCTGCTCGGGGAGAACTTGCCGGTGAGCAGCCCGGAGGCGAGCGGCACGCGGGTGATGATCGCCACGCCCTTCTCCGCGGCCGCCAGCAGCACCTCGTCCAGGGGCTTGAGGCGGAAGGGGTTCAGGATGATCTGGATCGAGGCGAGGTGCTCGCGCTCGAGGCTGAGCAGCGCCTCCTGGCAGGTCTCGACGCTGACGCCCCAGGCGGCGATCTTCTTCTCCTCGGCGAGCGCGTCGAGCACGTCGAACACGCGGTCCTCGCGATAGATCGCCGGCGGCGGGCAGTGCAGCTGGACCAGGTCCAGGGTGTCCATGGCGAGGTTCTGCCGGGAGCGCTCGACCCAGGCGCGCAGGTTCTGTTCGGTGAAGGTCTCCGGGGCGAAGGGATCCGCGCGGCGGGAGGCCTTGGTGGCGACGAACGGCGCCTCCGCTCCCCCGCTCTCGGCGAGCCGGGTGCGCATCGCGCCGACCAGCTGCTCGCTGCGGCCGTCGCCGTAGACGTCGGCCGTGTCGAAGAAGGTGATCCCGGCCTCGAGCGCCGCATCGAGCACGGCGCGGGCGGAGTCGTCCGTGACCTCGCCCCAGTCCGCGCCGATCTGCCAGCAGCCCTGTCCGATCACGGACAGCGGGCGGCTCAGACGGGACGGGGTGCGGTACTGCATGGACATCATCGACCTTGCCTCTCTCCGGCTGCCCAGGGCTGAGCAGCGCTGCTCCCCAGTCTCCCAGATGTCGCTCTGCACGGACCGGGAGGCCCGGCGCCGGTGCGGAACTGCCGGGCGTCCGCCGAGGTGCCGGGCTCCTGCGCCTCAGGAACGATCCCGCTCCGCCCCCTTGAAGGCCTGGAGCGCGCGGAGGGCCGACACGATGGCGACGACATCGACGACCTCCTGCAGCAGCGCACCCGCCACGGCGGGCAGGTAGCCGAAAGCGGCGACGAGCATCAGGACCACCGAGATGATGATGCCCATCCAGATCGACTGCAGCGCGATGTGCACGGTGCGGCGCGATACGTGGGCGACATCTGCCACCCGCGCGATGTCGTTCGAGGTGATGACCGCTGCGGCCGATTCGCTCGCGACGGTCGACCCCCGGCCCGCCATGGCGATGCCGACGTCTGCGGCCGCCAGCACGGGGGCATCGTTGATGCCGTCGCCGACCATGAGCACGGGCCGCGGCCGGAGGGCCCGGACGATCTCGACCTTGGTCTGCGGTGTGGTCTCGGCGTGGACCGTCCGGATGCCCACCATCTGCGCGACGGACTCGGCGGTCGGTGCGACGTCCCCGGTGACCATCGCGATCTCCGCCACCCCGGCGGTCCGGAGGCGGGCGATGGTCTCGGCGGCGTGCGGACGGATCGGGTCGGAGACGATGAGGAGGCCGGCCAGTTCGTCATCGACCGACACGTACACGGCGGTCTCCCCGGCGCAGAGGGCGGGGCGATCGACCGGTCCGGCCACCTCCTCGATGAATGCGGGTTTCCCGACCCGCACCTCGGTGCCCCCGGTCAGGGAGGCGCGCACCCCGTTGGTGGCGACCTCCTCCGCGTCCGTCACCTCGGGCAGGGCGAGCTGCTGCGCTCTGGCTGCCGCGACGATCGCGTCGGCGAAGACATGCACGGAGTACTGCTCGGCGGCGGCGGCGAGCCGCAGCGTCTCGTCGGCGGTGCGGGATCCCGGGCGGACATCCACCACGTCGGCGCTGCCCTGCGTGAGGGTGCCCGTCTTGTCGAAGGCGGCGGAGCGGACCTGAGCGAGCGTCTCCAGGACGCTGCCGTCCTTGATGATGACGTTCAGCCGTGCGGCGGAGCTCATGCCTCCCATGAAGGCGACCGGGGCGGCGATGAGCAAGGGGCAGGGCGTCGCCACCACGAGCACCTCGGCGAATCGCACCGGGTCCCCGCTGAGGAACCAGGCGAGGCCGGCGATGAGCAGCGACACCACCGTGAACGGCACGGCGTACCGGTCGGCGAGGCGCACCATCGGGGCGCGGGAGCCGACCGCCTCCTCGACCAGTCGCACGATCGAGGCATAGTGCGACTCGGCCGCCACCTTCTGCGCGCGCATCGTGAAGCTGGCGGTGCTGTTCACGGTGCCCGAGAGGAGCCCGTCGCCTGCGTGATAGCTCGCGGGCAGCGGTTCACCGGTGACCGAGGATTCGTCGATCGTCGCGTGCTCCGACAGCAGCGCTCCGTCGACGGGAAGGATCTCCGAGGAGCGCACCAGCAGTTCGTCGCCGACCAGGACCTCGTCGACCGCGATGCTCTCGACCTGCCCGGTGCCGGGGTGGATCCGCTGCGCGAACGCCGGGGCGCGGTTCATCAGCTGGTCCAGTTCGCGGCTCGCACGGCGCGCGGCCAGGTCCTCCAGTGCTTCACCGCCGGTGAGCATCAGCGCGATGATGAGCCCCGCGACGTACTCCTGCACCGCCAGGGTGGCGATCATGGCGATGACCGCGAGGATGTCGAGCCCCCAGTGCCCGCGCAGCAGATCCCGCGCCATCTCGATCGCGGTCACGACGATCACGATGCCGAGCACCAGGTACGCGAGGACGGCGAGGGCCGTGGTCAGACCGGTCGCCCAGAGGACCACCCCGGCGGCCAGCCCGGCGATCACGAAGAGCATCATCGCGCGGTCGCGGAGCTGCTGCACCACCGGTGCGATCGCGGAGCGCGCGGCGCGGGGGCGCGTGGTGGTGGCCTGGTCCGGCACTGCGGCACCCCCAGTTCTTCGTCGTGAGCGTGGAGAGCGCGCTGAGGGGACTGAGGCGCGATCAGAAAATAGCTGGTCAGGCCGCCGAGGGGGCGGCTGGCTCCATGATCATCTCGAACCGGACGGGGGTCAATCGGGCTCTCCGGGTCAGCGCGCTCCGGTGCCACTCTCGCCCGGGGCTGCGGGCCGACGCTCTCGGACCCGGGTGAGGACGGGCAGCACCTCCAGCCCGGCGTCGACCTCGATCGTCGTCGGTCCCTGGTGGCGGCGCCCGTCCGCCTCGGCCCAGGTGCCGGAGGGGAGGACGACGCGGCGCGAGCGGGCCCCGCGCTCGGTGACCGGGGCGACCACGAGGTCCTCGCCGAGCATGAACTGGTCCAGGACGTCCTCCAGGCCCGGCTGGTGGTAGGCCATGGGGCGCAGGATGGGCTCGCCGGTGCGGGCGGCGTGCTCGGCCAGGCGCAGCAGACGACCCAGCTGGTGCTCGCGGGTCTGCAGGGCGCTCATCACCGCGGCGAGATGCTCCTCATCCAGCACCCGGGCCGGTGACGCCGAGAACTGGATCATCGGCGCCAGCGCCGCGACCTGCGCGTAGCGGACGAAGAACTCCTGATCGATGGCGTGCTGTCCCCGCATGGCATTGATCTCGCCCCCGCCGACCATGTCCGGGCAGCAGTAGGCGTAGCCCATCAGGGACTGGGCGATCATCCGCGGGATCAGGCTGCCGAGGCCGGCCTCGCCCCAGGCGGGCGGGGTGTCCTGGACGCGCTGCGCGAGCGGCTGCCCGCCCATGTCCCAGCTGGCGCGCATCTCGCTGAGGGGGTAGCGCGCAGCCAGCCGCGACCACTGCCGGCACATGTCCACGGGCCTCAGCCCGCCGGTCAGGTCATCGGTCCGGAAGTCGCCGACGTCGGCGCCGTCGAACTTGAAGCCGTCGACCCCGAGCGCGCACAGCGCGTCCGCCTGCTCGTGGAACCACTGCACAGCCTGCGGGTTCGAGAGGTCCAGGACAGCGCTGACCCCGTTCCACCAGCGGCGCAGGGCGGTGTGACCGTCGGCCCCGCGCAGCAGCAGGCCCGCACCTTCGAGCCGGCGGAAGGCGGGTGAGTCGGAGCTGATGTAGGGCACCACCCAGAGCATGAGGCGGCAGCCCCAGTCATGGAGGGTGCGCGCCAGCTGGGCGGGGTCGGGGAAGCGGGCCGCGTCGAAGGTCCAGTTGCCGTAATCCACCGACCACATGTCGTCGATCATCACGACCCCGGGCGGCATGCCGGCGTCCAGCAGGCGCCGCACATAGGCGAGCACCCCGTCCTGGGTGGGCAGGAAGGGCTGCTCGATCCACGAGTTGTACTGCGGGCCGGAGAACAGCGCACGGTCCGGCAGCGGGCCACCGACCCGGATGGTACCGCCACGACGCGCGGCGGCGTCGGCAGAGGTGGTGGCACTGTCGACCGGGCCGGTGGCATCGACGGCGCCCTGCAGCGCCGAGCGCAGGCTCTCCCCGCTGGTCTCCAGGCGCACGCCCACGCCGGTGACCTCGAGCGCGCCCTCGCTGAATCGGAAGCGGAAGGGGCCGTCGGCCTGCACCCGGCGGCCCGTGCTGGAGATCAGCAGCGGCGAGGCCTGGTTGCTGCCCTCGGCGGCACGGCCCGGAACGGGCTCGGCACCGGCGAGATCGCGCGCGAACTCCGCGGTGCCGTAGGGCATGGCGAGGGCGTCGGCAGCGCGACCGCCCCACCATCGTTCGTGATCCTGCAGAGGGATCAGCAGCGTCGAGGCGGGCTCGGGCGAAGGGTCAGGGCTGGTTGCGTCGCAGGTCACCTGGGAAGCCTACGAGGATCACG
>JAKDNE010000204.1 GCA_030451965.1 Brachybacterium sp.
TTCAGGCCCGGCCCCGTCCGCGCGCCAGCACCCCGCCGTGCTGGTGCCGGGCCTGAAGCGTCTGCTGAAGGGCTCGTGGGAGCAGCGGCGATGGTTCGTCCTCGCCGTGCTCGGGGCCACCGCCTTCGCCCTGCTGCAGATCGCGACCTCCGCCGTCATCGGCCGCGTCACCGAACAGGTGATCGTGCCGTCCTTCCAGCGCGGCGAGGCGACCCCGGCGCTGCTGATCGGCGGCGGCCTGGCGATCCTCGGCATCGCCGTGGCCCGCGCCGTCACCGTGATGGCCCGCCGCGTCTTCGCCGCCGCCACCCAGTTCGAGCTGTTCGGCCTCTACCGCGAACGGATCGCTGCGGTCTACGCGAAGGTGCCGCTGCTGTGGCACCGCCGCCAGGCCACCGGCACCCTGCTCAGCTCCGTCTACGCCGACGTCGAGGCCACGTTCTTCGCGATGGCACCCTTCCCCTTCGCGCTGTCCACCATCGTGATGCTGGCCTACGCGACCGTGGTCGTGGCCCGCATCGACCCGGTGATCCTGCTGGTCATGCTCGCGCTGATCGTGCTGCTGATCATCCTCAACGTGCTGCTGCAGCGCTTCGCGACCCCGATCGCCATGCGCTCCCAGCAGCTGCGCGCCGAGGTCGCCGAGATCGCCCACGAATCCTTCGACGGCGCCAACGTGGTGAAGTCCCTGGGCCGCGAGGACGTCGAGGAGGAGCGCTTCGACCGCGCGGCGGATGATCTTCGCGAGGCGGGCATCCGCTTCGGCTACGTGCGCGGCTGGTTCGACCCGCTGATCGACGCCCTGCCCAACCTCGGCATCCTCGCCGTCGCCGTGCTCGGCGCCTGGCGCATCGGCGACGGCCACCTCACCACCGGCCAGCTGGTCGAGGTCGCCTACCTGTTCACGCTGATGTCCCTGCCGATCCGCTCCTTCGGCTGGGTGCTCGGCGACCTCTCCCGCACCGTCGTCGGCGGCGGTCGCGTCCAGCAGATCCTCGACGTCACCGACGAGCGCACCTACGGCCCCGATCCGCTGCCCGCGGGACCCGGGGTGCTCACCCTGGACGAGGTCACCTTCGTGTACCTCGACGACCCCGCCCAGGTGATCCTCGGCCACGACATCCGCAGCGTCGACCTGCAGATCCGTGAGGGGCACGCCCTGGCCGGCGTCAGCCTGCGCGCCGACCCGCGCGCCGGCACCCGGGTGCTCGCCGTCGTCGGCGCCACCGGCTCCGGCAAGTCCACCCTCGCCCTGGTCGCCGCGGGCCTCGTCCACCCCACCTCCGGCGCGGTGCGCCTGGACGGGGCGGACCTGCGCTCCCTCACGGCCGACGCGCTCACCGCCGACGTCGCCCTGGTCCTGCAGCAGGCCTTCGTGTTCGACGAGACGGTGCGCTGGAACGTCACCCTCGGGGACGACATCGACGAGGCCACCGTCCGCTGGGCGCTGCGCGTCGCCCAGGCCGAGGAGTTCGTCGACGCCCTGCCGGACGGCCTGGACACCGAGCTGGGGGAGCGGGGCGGCTCGCTCTCCGGTGGCCAGCGCCAGCGCATCGCCCTGGCCCGGGCGCTCGCCCGTCGGCCGCGGCTGCTGATCCTCGACGACGCCACCAGCGCCTGCGACCCCAGCGTGGAGCTCGCGATCCTCGACGGGATCCGCCGCGAGATGACCGCCTCCACGCTGCTGCTGATCGCCTACCGCAAATCCACCATCTCGCTCGCCGACCAGGTCGTCTTCCTCGATCACGGCCGCGTCGAAGCCGCCGGCACGCATGAGGAGCTGCGCGGGCGCAGCGAGGGCTACCGCTCGCTGGTCGACGCCTACGACGAGGCCGCGATCAGCCACAACCTGCTGGAGTCCTCCGGACCGCAGCCCAGCGACGGCCCCGACCCGTCGGTCGCCGTGCCCGCCGCCCGCGCTCGCACCGTCGCCGATGCGCGCGAGCACCACAGCTCCAGCCGCTTCCGCTACGAGGACGACAACGGCGTGGCCGACCACTGCCAGGACGACGGCGAGCAGGACGACGGCCAACGGGACCACCACCAGGACCAGCACCGGGACCATCGCGAGAACGAGGAGGAGGACCGATGACCGCCGCCCCCGCCGCACACGCGAAGACCGAGTCCTCCGCCCTCGGCGCCGAGGCCACCACCGAGGAGTCCGCGCTGCACACGGTGCGCCGCGGCCTCGCGCTGGCCCCCGGCGCCCTGCAGGGCCTGTGGATCACGATCCTGCTCGCCGTCATCGCCACCGCCGGCAAGGTGGTGGTCCCGATCTCGGTCCAGGCCATCCTCGACCGCGGCATCATCGAGCCCGAGACCCCCGACATCGCCTTCGTCGCCGTTGCCGCAGGGATCGCCGCGCTGGTGCTGCTGAGCACCTCGGTGTGCAACATCGTCATGAACCGGCGACTGTTCCGCCTGGCCGAGACGTCGCTGGCGACCCTGCGCAAGCGCGCCTTCCGCCACATCCACGACCTGTCCCTGCTCACCCAGGGCACCGAGCAGCGCGGTGCCCTCGTCTCCCGCGTGACCAGCGACGTCGACACCGTCAGCCAGTTCATGAGCTTCGGCGGCATCATGCTGGTGGTGATGAGCATGCAGCTCGTGCTCGCCACCGCCGTGATGCTCTTCTACTCCTGGCCGCTGGCGATCGTGGTGTGGCTCTGCTACATCCCGATCCTGCTGGTCATGGGGACGCTGCAGCGCCGGATCCGGGCACGGTTCCAACTGGTGCGCACCGAGGTGGGCCGCATGCTCGGTTCCGTCTCCGAGGCTCTCGTCGGCTCCGCGACCGTGCGCGCCTACGGCATCGAGGCCCGCACCCGGGGCACCCAGACCTCCCGCGTCCGCAACGTGCGCGACGCCCAGTTCTCCGTGCTGAAACCGCAGTCCGCCTCCTTCTTCCTCTCGGAGACGGCCGACGGGCTCGCCACCGCCGTGGTGGTCGTGGTCGGGATCGTGCTGGGCACCGAGACGTTCGGCATCTCCCTGCCCGGCGCGGACCTCACCGCCGGTGGCGTGATCGCCTTCGTCTTCCTCGTCTCCCTGTTCAGCCAGCCGGTGCGGATGGGCATCGAGATGCTGATGCAGGCCCAGAACGCGGTGGCCGGCTGGCGGCGCGTGCTCGGTGTGCTCGACACCCCGGCCGACGTCGCCGACCCCGCCGGCGCCATGGACCCCCACACCGGCCGACGGGACGAGCCGGAGCCCGGCGCGACGGCCCTGCCCGCAGGCCTGCTGGACATCGAGATCCGCGAACTGCGCTATTCCTACCCCACCGGCCCCGAGGTGCTGCACGGCCTCAGCGTCGACCTGCCCGCCCGTTCCCGCATCGCGATCGTGGGCGAGACCGGCAGCGGCAAGACCACCTTCGCCAAGCTGCTGACCCGCATGATGGACCCAGCCTCCGGCGAGATCCTCATCGGCGGGATCCCGCTGCACCTGATCCCCTACGACTCCCTGCGCTCGCGGGTGATCATGGTGCCGCAGGAGGGCTTCCTCTTCGACACCACCGTCGGCGGGAACCTGCTGTACGGCAAGCCCGGCGCGAGCGAGGCGGAGATGCGCCAGGCCCTCGACGAACTGGGCCTGGGCACCTGGGTCCAGGAGCTGCCCGAGGGCCTGGACACCCCCGTCGGCCAGCGCGGCGAATCCCTCAGCGCGGGGGAGCGGCAGCTGGTGGCCCTGGCCCGCGCCTACCTCGCCGACCCGGACATCATCGTGCTCGACGAGGCCACCAGCGCCGTGGACCCCGCCGCGGACGTGCGCCTGCAGCAGGCCATCGACGGCCTCGCCCGCGGACGCACCACGATCACCATCGCCCACCGGCTCTCCACCGCCGAGCGCGCCGACCGGATCATGGTGCTGGACCACGGCGACCTGGTCGAGCACGGCACGCACGCCGAGCTGGTCGATCTCGATGACGGGATCTACGCCGGGCTGCACCGCTCCTGGGTCGCGCACCGCAGCCAGCGGTGAGCGGGATGAACGGGACGAGAGGCGGCAGCGACCCCCTGCACCCTCCGGTCCCGCCGATCTCCTCGCGCGATGAGCCGCGGTTCCGCGACCGCGAACGCAAGAGCGCGCTCGCCGCCGCCTTCCAGGAGCAGGGGGAGGACTACGACCGGCTGCGGCCGGGGTATCCGGGCGTCGCGCTCGACGCGATGCTCGCGCCGATGCCGATGCCGATGCCGATGCCGATGCCGATGCCGATGCCGATGCCGGTGCCGGTGCCGGTGCCGGTGCCGGTGGGGGAGGCCGGTGGCGTGGTGCGAGCGATCGATCTCGGCGCGGGCACGGGGAAGCTCTCCTGGGCGCTCGCCGACCGGGGCCTGTCCGTGACGGCGGTGGACACCAGCCCCGCCATGCTCGCGACCGCCCGCCGACGACGGGCCGAGACCATGCCGCCGCGCGCCCCGATGCTCACCACGCACCTCGCGCCTGCGGAGGCGACCGGGCTGCCTGCAGGCTCCGCCGAGCTGGTCACCGTCGCTCAGGCCTGGCACTGGTTCGACGCGGCCGCGGCGTCGGCCGAGGTCGCGCGGCTGCTGGTGCCCGGCGGGGTGCTCGCGCTGGTGTGGAACATGCTCGACGTGACGATCCCGTGGGTGCACCGCCTCTCGCGGATCATGCATGCCGGGGACATCCACCGCGAGGACTTCCTGCCCACCGTCGGCCCCGAGCTCGAGCTCACGGAGCGCAGCATGCACCAGTGGGAGGACCCGATGCCCACCCAGGACGTCATCGACCTCGCCCGCACCCGCAGCTACGTCATCACCGCCCCCGAGGAGCGCCGTGCGAAGGTGCTCGCGAACCTCGACTGGTACCTGCACGAGCACCTCGGACATGCGCGCGGCGAGCTGGTCGGCGTCCCGTACCGCACGGACCTGTTCCTGTACCGGGTGGTGGAGCAGGGCTGACCCGGGTCGCGGAACGTTCCGAGCCCCTCCACGCGCCGAGCCCCTCCATGCGCCGAGCCCAGCGGTGTCGTATTCCACGCGCCGAGCCCACCAGCGTCTTGTCCGCGCCCGTGCGCTGAGCGCACTCTCGTGCCGAGGCCGCGCGTGCGCCAGAGCCTGGTCGGACTGCGGGGCTGCAGGGCGGGGGCAGGCGGTCTGAGCTGTCGCCATGCCCGGCTCATGGAGACAGCTCAGACTGTCTCGAAGCGTCTCGAAGCGTCTCGAAGCGTCTCGAAGCGTCTCGAGTGGCACGAGCGGCGGCGCGGTGCCACCAGCGGCAGGCAGCGTCACCGGTGACGGGCGGCGGTACCTGGGGAGGGTGCGTCGGCTGAGGAGTTCCAGCCTCGCGCCCTCAGAGCCTCGCGGACGATGCGGACGGCATCGGCGCAGTCGTGACGGGTGTCCCGTGCCGACAGCCGCACCTCCGTCCAACCGGCGCTCGACACCCGGCGGGCCCGCGCGATGTCTCGCTCGATCTGTGCGGCGTCGTTGTGGTGCCTCCCTTCGTACTCGGCGCACACCCGGTACTGCGGCCACAGGAAGTCCGGCTCGTGGCGGGGGACGCCGTCCGCCCCGATCAGCGGAACGTTGAGGGAGGGCTCGGGCAGGCCTGCCGCGAGGAACGCCAGGCGCAGCAGCGTCTCTCGCGGGGAGTCGGCTCCGATCCGCACCTGCTCGAGGGCGCGGCGCAGTGCTCCCGCGTGACGTCCGGTGCATGCGCGGTCCAGCTCCTCGAGAGTGCACCAGGGCGCGTCCCGGCCGTGCTCGAGCTGCGGGCGCGGCCGGCGCACCAGATGATCCGCGACCACGACCAGCCAGCTGTGCGGGAGTGACGCGGCCAGGTCGCGCCAGGTCCGGGCACGAGAGGTCAGCCGCACAGGCGCGAGCGGAAGCGCTGCACCGTCGGGGGTGGCAGGGAGCAGATACCGGGCAGAACGCACCTCCCCGTCGCGCAAGACCGATCCGCGCCAGCGCACCACGTCATCCGAGCCTCGGCGCCCGCCCGGGATCGCGATCTGCACAGGGGCCTCCGGGGTCCAGGAATCCTCGTCCTGGGGGAGGGGAATGCCCTGCATCCTGGCTGCGGACGCGCCGGCCACGACAGCGCCCGGATCAGTCCGGCAGATCGCCGCGGCGATGTCCCTCTCGGTGAGTTCCCATCCCGTGCGAGCGAGCAGCCCGGGGCGG
>JAKDNE010000205.1 GCA_030451965.1 Brachybacterium sp.
TCGGCACCAGCGAGGAGCAGCAGCTGACCGTGACCATGCTGTCCTTCGGGTTCAAATACGGCATCCCGCTCGAGGCCGACCACGTCAGCGACGTCCGCTTCATCCCCAACCCCTACTGGGTGCCGGAGCTGAGACCCCTGCGCGGCACGGATCCCGAGGTCGCGGACTACGTGCTGGGTGACGCCAACGCGGGGGAGTTCGTCCGCCGCTACCTGGAGATGATCACCCCCGTGCTGCGCGGCTACAGCGCTGAGAACAAGCACTTCACGACGCTCGCGATCGGCTGCACCGGCGGCAAGCACCGCAGCGTCGCGGTCTCGGAGAAGATCGGCGACGAGCTGCGCAGGACCGGGCACGCCGTCCGGATCCGTCACCGTGATCTGGGGCGCGAATGAGTATCGCGCCCCGTTCCGGCGGATACCGCCTGCGCGGCGCGGACCGTTCCGCCAGCGCGCGACGCGGCCGACGCGGCGACCCCCAGCGCCCGCTGCGGGTGGTCGCTCTCGGCGGCGGGCACGGCCTCGCAGCGAACCTGCGCGCGCTGCGTCTATTGGCCGATGACATCACCGCAGTGGTCACCGTCGCCGACAACGGAGGCTCCTCCGGGCGGATCCGCACCGAGATGCCGGTGCTGCCGCCGGGGGACCTGCGGATGGCGCTCGCGGCACTGTGCGAGGACTCGGACTGGGGCTCGATCTGGGGAGATGTCATCCAGCACCGCTTCGCCACCGACGGCGAGCTGGACGGGCACGCCCTGGGCAACCTGCTGATCGTCGCACTGTGGCAGATCCTCGAGGATCCCATCGAGGGCCTGGACCAGATGGCCGAGCTGCTCGGCGCACGCGGCCGCGTGCTGCCGATGGCGCTGGAGCCCCTGGACATCGAGGCCCACGTGCGGGGGGCCGACGGAGAGCTGCGCACGGTCTCCGGGCAGTGGCAGGTGGCCACCGCGGAGGGCCGCGTCGAGGACGTGCGGCTGATCCCCGAGCGTCCGCGGGTGCCGCAGGACGTGATCGACGCACTGGGCCGCGCCGACTGGATCATCGTCGGCCCCGGCTCCTGGTACACCTCGGTGCTCCCACACCTGATGATCCCCGAGATCGCCGAGGCGATCCGCACCAGCCCGGCCCGGGTCTGCATCACGACGAACCTCTCGGTGGGGGCGCAGGAGGCAGAGGGGATGACCAGTCAGGACATGCTCGAGGTCTTGGTGAACGCCTCGCAGGGCTGCCGCTTCGATGCGCTGCTGGCGGATCCGACCACGCTCGAGGACGCCCTCGACCTCGCGGAGGACGCACGTTCCCGGGGCATCAGGACCCTCCTGCGGCAGGTGAGCGTGGGGGACGGCACTCCCCATCACGACCCGGTGCGCCTCGCCGCCGCGTACCGTGATCTGTTCGACGACGCCTACGGTGACGTCGAGCCCGAGCACGAGGGCGACGCGCTCCCCACCGCGGGACCCGCGGCGACGACCACCGAGGAGGACACGCATGGCTCTGACGGGTGAGGCCAAGGAGGAGCTGAGCCATCTCGAGGTGAGCCGCCCCTCCGCCCGCAAGGCGGAGGCAGCGGCGATGCTCCGCTTCGCCGGCGGGCTGCACCTGGTGGCAGGACGGGTGGTGGTCGAGGCCGAGCTGGACTCCGCCGCGGTCGCC
The DNA here is from genome assembly GCA_030451965.1 of Brachybacterium sp. Classification (GTDB taxonomy): domain Bacteria; phylum Actinomycetota; class Actinomycetes; order Actinomycetales; family Dermabacteraceae; genus Brachybacterium. Next base: position 1,656 of record JAKDNE010000205.1, read on the forward strand.
CGCCGACTCCACGGGATCATCGCTGACATGTACGGGCACCGTGCCGAGCTGGCCGTCCTCGCCCCGTCCGGGATCCGGCGCACAACGCGCTACATCGTCCGGGTCGAACGGGAGGGCGGCATGCTCGCGCGGCAGGCGGGCCTGCTGGATGCGCGTGGCCGTCCCGTGCGCGGCATGCCGCCGTTCGTGGTCGGTGGCGCGACGGTCGATGCAGAGGCCGCCTGGCGCGGAGCCTTCCTCGCCCGCGGCACGCTCACCGAACCGGGCCGCTCCTCGGCGCTCGAGCTGTCCTGCCCGGGCCCCGAGGTGGCCCTGGCGATGGTGGGAGCGGCCCGCCGCCTGAGCGTCGCGTCGAAAGCCCGCGAGGCCCGCGGGGCCGACCGGGTGGTGCTGCGCGACGGCGACGCGATCTCGATGCTGCTGTCCCGCATGGGAGCCCCGGAGACCGTGAAGATCTGGGAGGAACGGCGCACCAAGCGCGAGGTGAAGGCCACCGCCCATCGGCTGGCGAACTTCGACGACGCGAACCTGCGCCGCTCCGCCCGGGCCGCGGTGGCCGCAGGGCAGCGGGTGCAGCGCGCCCTGGAGGTCCTCGGCGACGAGGTTCCCGAGCATCTCCAGGCCGCGGGCAGGCTCCGCCTGGAGCACCGTCAGGCGAGCCTCGAGGAGCTCGGGCGCCTGGCCGATCCTCCGCTGACCAAGGACGCCGTGGCGGGCCGGATCCGGCGTCTGCTGGCGACCGCGGACAAACGTGCGGAGGAGCTCGGCGTGCCCGGGACCGACCAAGGGGTGGACGAGGACCGTTTGCCCCCGTCACCGGACCCCGGACATTGATAGGATCGTGACGGTCGTCGGGTGAGTCCGGCGCCGTCCGAGCGTACGAGGGCGTGCGCGCCATATCAGTACCGGAATTTCGCAGCTCCGCTGTGGATCTAGGAGGAACCCTTGACAGTCAAGGTTGGTATCAACGGATTCGGCCGCATCGGCCGTAACTTCCTGCGCGCAGCTCTCGAGCAGCAGGCCGATATCCAGATCGTCGGTGTGAACGACCTCACCGACAACGCGACGCTCGCGAACCTCATCAAGTACGACTCCATCGGTGGCGTCCTGCCCCACGACGTCTCCCATGACGACGACTCGATCACCGTCGGCGACAGCACCTTCAAGGCGTACGCCGAGCGCGATCCGAAGAACATCCCGTGGGGCGAGATCGGCGCGGACGTCGTCATCGAGTCCACCGGCATCTTCACCGACGCCGAGAAGGCCAAGGCCCACCTCGAGGCCGGCGCCAAGAAGGTCATCATCTCCGCTCCGGCGAAGAACGAGGACGCCACCTTCGTGATCGGTGTCAACGACGGCGACTACGACCCGGCGAAGCACCACATCATCTCCAACGCCTCCTGCACCACCAACAGCCTCGCGCCGGTGGCCAAGGTGCTCAACGACGAGATCGGCATCGTCAAGGGCCTGATGACCACCATCCACGCCTACACCTCGGACCAGGTGCTGCAGGACGGCCCGCACAAGGACCCGCGCCGTGCACGCGCCGCCGCCCTGAACATCATCCCCACCACCACGGGTGCGGCCAAGGCCGTGGCGCTGGTGCTGCCGGAGCTCAAGGGCAAGCTGGACGGCTACTCGCTGCGCGTGCCGGTCCCCACCGGCTCGATCACCGACCTCACCTTCGAGGCTTCCCGCGAGGTCACCGTCGAGGAGGTCAACGCCGCGGTCAAGAAGGCCGCCGACGGGCCGCTGAAGGGCGTTCTGCGCTACACCGAGGACCCGATCGTCTCCAAGGACATCGAGGGCGACCCGCACTCCGCGATCTTCGACGCGCAGCTGACCAAGGTCAACGGCAACCTGGTGAAGATCTTCTCCTGGTACGACAACGAGTGGGGCTTCTCCAACCGCCTCGTCGAGCTCTCGCAGCTCGTGGGCAAGTCCCTCTGATCTTCGCTGCCTCGCCCTGACGCCCAGCACACCCCCGGAGCCCGCCGGTCCCCCCCCCGTGGGGGGGGTGCCCGGCGGGCTCCGCTCGTCCGACGGCCCCGTGCGCGCCCCGCTGCCGCACGACCACGACCTCAAGGAACCACCACAGTGCTGAAGACCATCGATTCGCTCGGAGAGCTGCGCGGCACCCGCGTGATCGTCCGCGCCGATCTCAACGTCCCGCTGGACGGGACCACCATCACCGACGACGGCCGCATCCAGGCCGCCCTGCCCACCCTCACCCGCCTCGTCGAGGCCGGTGCCCGGGTGGTCGTGATCTCCCACCTCGGCCGCCCCAAGGGCGCCCCGGAGGAGAAGTACTCCCTGCAGCCCGTCGTCGGCCGCCTCGGCGAGCTGCTGGGCCAGGACGTCGCCTTCGCGACCGACACCGTCGGCCCCTCCGCCCAGGACGTCGTGGCCGGTCTGGCCGATGGCCGTGTCGCCGTTCTCGAGAACCTGCGCTTCAACGCCGGCGAGACGTCGAAGGACGACGCCGAGCGCCTCACCTTCGCCACACAGCTGGCCACGCTCGGCGATGCCTTCGTCTCCGACGGCTTCGGGGTCGTCCACCGCAAGCAGGCCTCCGTCTACGAGCTCGCGACCCTGCTGCCCGCGGCCGCCGGCCAGCTGGTGCGCAGCGAGGTCGAGTCCCTGCGCAAGGTCACCGACCAGCCCGAGCGACCTTTCGTGGTGGTCCTCGGCGGAGCGAAGATCGCGGACAAGCTCGGCGTGATCGACTCCCTGCTGGGCAAGGCCGATCGCATCCTCATCGGCGGCGGCATGGCCTACACCTTCCAGAAGGCGAAGGGCTACGAGGTCGGGCAGTCCCTGCTGGACGAGAGCAAGCTCGACGTGGTGCGTGAATACATGGAGCGCGCCGAGCGCGACGGCGTTGAGCTGGTGCTCCCGGTGGACACCGTCGTGGCCCCCGAGTTCTCCGCCGACGCGACGCCGACCGTGGTCCCCGTCGAGGAGATGCCCGCCGACCAGGAGGGCATGGACATCGGCCCGAAGACGGCAGAGCTCTTCGGCGAGAAGATCTCCGACGCCGCCACCGTCTTCTGGAACGGCCCCATGGGCGTGTTCGAGTTCGAGTCCTTCGCCCAGGGCACCATCTCGGTCGCGGAGACCCTCTCGAAGGCTCCCGGCTATACCGTGGTCGGCGGTGGCGACTCCGCCGCCGCGGTCCGCACCCTCGGATTCGACGAATCCCTCTTCTCGCACATCTCCACCGGCGGCGGCGCGAGCCTCGAGCTCATCGAGGGCAAGACCCTGCCGGGCATCTCCATCCTCGAGGAGGACACCGAATGACCACCCCCCGCACCCCGCTCATGGCGGGCAACTGGAAGATGAACCTCGACTGGAAGCAGGGCCTCGCCCTCGTCGAGGAGCTGGGCGACCAGCTGAAGGGGTTCAACACCGACAAGGTCGAGACCGTCGTGCTGCCGCCCTTCGTGGACATCCGCACGGTCCAGGTGGCCGTCGACGCCGGCAAGCTGCCGATCGCCTACGGCGCGCAGGACATCTCCGCCTTCGAATCCGGTGCCTACACCGGTGAGGTCTCGGGCGCGATGCTGAAGGCTCTCGGCGCGACCTATGTCGCGGTGGGACATTCCGAGCGTCGTCAGTACCACGGCGAGGACGAGCAGGTCACCAGCGCCAAGGTGAAGGCCGCCTTCGCTGCGGGCCTGACCCCGATCCTGTGCGTCGGCGAGCCGCTCGAGCAGCGTCAGGCAGGCAACCATGTCCCCTACACCCTCGCGCAGCTCAACGGCGGCATCGACGGGCTGAGCGCCGAGCAGCTGGCGAAGATCGTGATCGCCTACGAGCCCGTGTGGGCGATCGGCACCGGCGAGGTCGCCAGCGCGGACGACGCGCAGGAGGTCTGCCACGCCCTCCGCGAGTCGCTGCGCGAGCAGCACGGTGACGTCGTCGCCGAGGCGGTGCGCGTCCTGTACGGCGGCAGCGTGAAGTCCTCGAACGTGGGCGAGCTGATGGGCAAGGCCGACGTCGACGGCGCGCTCGTCGGCGGTGCCTCGCTGAAGGCGGAGGAGTTCGCCAAGATCGCGGGTTATCAGGGCTGACTGCAGAAGGTCGAACGGCTCACTGACGTAAGCCGTACCACGCGGGCCGGGTCCTGATCGGACCCGGCCCGTGGCGTATGCTGGGTCGGTCCGTCAGTCTTATCGGAAGGTGCTCGTCCACGTGGATCTGCCTCTGCTGAAGCTCGTCCTTCAGATCCTGCTGGCCGTCCTCGGCCTGCTGACCATCATGTTCGTCCTGCTGCACAAGGGCCGCGGCGGTGGTCTGTCCGACATGTTCGGCGGCGGCGTCTCCTCGTCCGCGAGCGCCTCCGGAGTGGCCGAGCGCAACCTCAACCGGCTCACCGTCGGGGTCGCCGTGTCGTGGGGGCTGTGCGCCGTCGGCCTCGGCATCGTCGAGAAGCTGCTCTGAATCCTCGTCATACCTGACGAAGGGCCGGCCACCGCGAGG
>JAKDNE010000206.1 GCA_030451965.1 Brachybacterium sp.
GAGTACACGCTTCCTGATCTCGATTACGACTACGGGGCGCTGGATCCTTCGATCTCCGGGAAGATCATGGAGCTGCATCACTCCAAGCACCACGCGACCTATGTCAAGGGCGCGAACACGGCGCTTCAGAAGCTTGCGGCGGCGCGTGAGGCGAACGATTTCTCGACGGTGAACCAGTTCTCGAAGGATCTGGCGTTCAACCTCGGTGGCCACACGAACCACTCGATCTTCTGGAAGAACCTCTCGCCGGAGGGTGGCGACAAGCCCACCGGTGAGCTGGCGCAGGCGATCGATGAGTTCTTCGGGTCGTTCGATGCTTTCCGGGCGCACTTCACGGCGGCGGCGCTGGGTATCCAGGGCTCCGGCTGGGCGGTGCTGGCCTATGAGCCGATCGGTGGGAATCTGGTGATCGAGCAGTTCTACGATCAGCAGAACGGTGTGCCGGTGGCGACGATCCCGCTGTTCCAGCTGGATATGTGGGAGCACGCGTTCTACCTGGATTACCAGAATGTGAAGGCGGATTACGTCAAGGCGATCTGGAACATCGTGAACTGGGCGGATGTCCAGGCGCGGTTCGAGGCGGCGCGTTCGAGCGCGTCCGGTCTGGTCGTCCCCACGGCCTGAACGGCCCTGGCCTGTCGCGGACGGGTCGATGGTGACGGTGTGCCGGCGATATCGCCGGTCCACCCCTCCATCGACCCGTCCGCTGTGTCGTGCCACCTGCGAACGGACCGGCCCGCAGCGGCCGGATCGGCTGGACCTTTCGGACGATGCCGAATTCCCGGCCCCGCCTCTAGAGTGGCGACGTGACCTCCGATCCCTCGAACGACCCCGCTGGTCTCCGCGACCGGGAGGGCCATAGCGCCCTCGACGTCCTCGGTGGCCCCGACCCCGCCGCCGATCTCGGGGCCGATGCACCCAGTGAGACCGCCGCCGCCCTGGCCACCACCCTGCGCGGCGCGATGCACGTCGCCTTCGCGGTGCTCCCGAGCGTGGGTGCCGTGCGTGCCCATGACGCCGACGCCGTCCCGATGCCGCTCGCCCTGGCCACGGCCGCGGTGATCGTCGGGATCTACGTGATCGGCTCCCGCTTCGCGCTGCGCCGGGGCGAGGCCGGCCGCTCCGCCCAGATCGACCTGCTGCTGCCCTCTCGCGGATGGGTCCTCGCCCTCACCCTCACATGGATGGCCAGCACTCTCATCTCCGCAGCGTTCGTGTGGATCGCCTTTCCGCTCTTCTTCCTGGTGCTGTTCGCCCTCGGCCGGGTGGCGGGTCCACTGGCCCTGGGTGCTGTCGCCCTGTGGGCCGTGGTGGCGCCGCTGCTGGCGGAGGAGACCCGCTCGCTCGCGATCGGCGAGGTGCTCGGCCCGGTGGTCGGTGCTGCCTTCTCGCTGATCGCCCATGCCGTCTACCGACGATTGCTGATCGAGACCGACCGCAACCGGCAGCTGGTCACCCAGCTGCGAGCCGCCCAGAGCGAGCTCGCCGATTCCGAGCGCCGCAAGGGCATCGCCGAGGAGCGCCAGCGTCTCGCCCAGGACATCCACGACACCCTCGCCCAGGGGCTGAACTCCATCGTGCTGCTCAGCCGCGGGGCCCGGGCGGCCCACCCCGAGGCCGACGAGTCGTTCCTGCGCATCGAGGACACCGCCCGCGAGAACCTCGCCGACGCCCGCCGCCTGGTGCGCGACCTCGCCGACCGAGTGCCCCGCACCACCCTCGAGCAGGTGCTGCGCGGCGTGATCTCCCGCGCCGAGATGCTGGGAGAGCGCCCCCGCTGGGAGCTGCGGATCGACGGGACCCCGCGAGAGCTCGCTCCTGCCCAGGTCGAGACCCTGCACCGCGCCGCCCAGTCCCTGGTCGCCAACGTGCAGCACCACGCGGAGGCCCAGCGCTGCGTGCTGACCCTCGCCTGGTGGCCGGGTCGGGTGAGCCTGGACGTGGTGGACGACGGCCGCGGCTTCGATCCCTCGGCCATCACCAGCAGCCACGACGGCGGCGACGGACTGCGCCTGCTGCGCACCCGCCTCTCCCGCGCCGGCGGAGCCGTGGTGATCGATTCGGCCCCCGGGGAGGGCACCACCGTCGGTCTCACCCTGCCCACCCTCACCCAGGAGTCCGACGCATGAGCAGCGAAGCAGAGACGACGACCAGCATCCGGATCATGATGGTCGATGACCACCCCGTGGTCAGGGCCGGGCTGCGCGCCCTGCTGGAGGCCGACGAGGGCATCGAGGTGGTCGCCGAGGTCGGCTCCGGCACGGCGGCGCTGGACGAACTCGACACCCTCGCGACCACTCCCGCCGGGGTCCCTGACCTGGTGCTGATGGATCTGAACCTGGGGGACGGCATCGGCGGCATCGAGACCACCCGGCGCCTGCGGGCCGTGCATCCCGGAGTGCAGGTGCTGGCCGTGACCACCTTCGACGCGGAGGCGGACATCGTCGGCGCGCTCGAGGCCGGGGCGACCGGCTACGTGCTCAAGGATTCCCCCACCGAGGCGCTGATCGACGCCGTCGGCGAGGCCGCCGCGGGGCGCAGCATCCTCTCGCCCGAGGTGCAGCAGCGTCTGGTGCAGCGCATGACCAACCCGCACAGCGCCCTGTCACCGCGGGAGACCGAGATCCTCGAGACGCTCGCCACCGGCGCGACCAACCGCGAGGTCGCCAAGCTGATGTTCATCTCGGAATCGACGGTGAAGACCCACCTGGTGCACATCTACGACAAGCTCGGGGTGGACAGCCGCACCGCCGCCATCCGTGAGGCCCGGGACCGCCGCCTGATCCGCTGAGCCGCTCCGTGCGCCGCAGCTCCCGCCGCGCACACGAGCGGACCGGCAGTCCGGGAAGGGACGGCCGGTCCGAGCGGTGCCGAGAGAAGAAGCTGGTGGAGTCGGACTCACCAGCGATGGGCGACGTCGATGACCAGGCGGGAGCCGTCACCGGGGCCGTCCAGGGTGAACACCCGCATCGGGAGCCGGGCGCGCACGCCGAGCCCGATCAGGGTCTGTCCCTCGAAGCTGCCGCTGAAGGCGACCTGGCGGAAGGTGCGGTAACCGTCCACGTCGACCGCGTGCGAGCGGTGGCGCGGGGAGTAGGTCGCGCGGAAGTCGCTGTCGTACGCCGGGGCCTCGACCAGGATCGCGAGATCGGCGCCGCCGCTGAGCGGGACGGCGAACCCGGAGCCGAGCTCGGAGACGCGGTTGACGTACTTCACCGAATAGCCGGAGACGTCGCCCTCGAGATCGATGACCAGCCGGTCGAAGCAGGCGTGCCGACCGGTGCGGAGGTTGTCGATCTGGGCGGAGGACATCCCGGAGGTGGACTCGGGCAACGAGCCCCAGTGGATGCCGCAGTACGGGGCGGCGACGGCCGATGCCGGAGCGAGCACGGCAAGGCCGCACAGCATGGCGCACGTGGCGAGGAGAGAGAGGATCCTTTTCTTCACAGCTGCCTCCTAGGGCGACGGCGAAAGCCACGGCGGCCAGGGCCGTATACATGGATTGTCCGTCTTCGTCCGGAAGCTATCCAGTGACCGGCCGGTCATGACAGTCGGATCGTGACCTTCGCCGAACATCCGCTGAGAGCAGCGAGACCTCGGTCCCGCCGGGAGTGGCCGAGCCCCTGGCAGGATGTGGCCATGACCGTGCTCGTCGCCTACGCGACCCATTCCGGAGCCACCCGCACCCTTGCCGAGACCCTCGCCGAAGCGCTGCGCGCCGACGAGCTCGAGGTGGATCTCGTCGACATCGCGGACGACCCGGATCCGAGCAGCTACGACGCGGTGGTGCTGGGCTCCGGCGTACGCATCGAAGCCGTCGAGAAGCCCGCCGCCGCCTGGGCGCAGGCCCATCGCGAGCAGCTCTCCGGGCGCCCTTTCGCCTTCTTCTCCTGCTCCGGCTCCGCTGCCGACCCCGCCAAGAACGGGCGGCAGAAGGCCACCGACACCTTCCTCGCCCGCTTCCCCGTCACCCCGGTCGCGGTGAAGAACTTCCCCGGCTGGGTGCTGATGGACCGGATCCCGGTGCATGAACGCGTGATGCTGACGTCCATGCGCACACCCACCGGCGACTTCCGCGATCTGCCGGCCGTGGAGGCCTGGGGCCACGAGATCGCGCCGCTGCTGCGCGGCTGAGGCTCAGGAGCTGCGACTCAGCAGCAGCGGCTCACCAGCCGCGCTCGGCCAGACGGTGCGGTGCGGGAAGGTCGGCGACGTTGAGGCCCACCATCGCCTCGCCGAGGCCGCGGGAGGCCTCGGCGATCACGGCGGGGTCGTCGTGGAAGGTGGTCGCCTTGACGATGGCGGCGGCGCGCTGGGCGGGGTTGCCGGACTTGAAGATCCCGGAGCCGACGAAGACCCCGTCGGCCCCCAGCTGCATCATCATCGCCGCATCCGCCGGGGTGGCGACGCCGCCCGCGACGAACAGCACCACCGGGAGCTCACCCGTCTCGGCGACCTCCTTGACCAGTGCGTACGGGGCCTGCAGCTCCTTCGCCGCGAGATACAGCTCGTCCTCGCTCTGCGCGGCCAGCGCCCGGATCTCGGCGGAGATGGTGCGGATGTGCTTGGTGGCCTCGGAGACGTCCCCGGTGCCGGCCTCGCCCTTGGAGCGGATCATCGCCGCGCCCTCGGTGATGCGGCGCAGGGCCTCGCCGAGGTTCGTCGCACCGCACACGAAGGGCACGGTGAAGCGGTGCTTGTCGATGTGATGGAGGTAGTCGGCGGGGGAGAGGACCTCGGACTCGTCGATGAAGTCCACGCCCAGCTCCTGCAGGATCTGCGCCTCGACGAAGTGGCCGATGCGTGCCTTGGCCATCACCGGGAGGGAGACCGCCTCGATGATGCTGTCGATCATGTCCGGGTCGCTCATGCGGGAGACGCCGCCCTGGGCGCGGATGTCGGCCGGGACCCGCTCGAGGGCCATGACCGCCACAGCGCCGGCGTCCTCGGCGATCTTCGCCTGCTCGGCGGTGACGACGTCCATGATGACGCCGCCCTTCATCGTGTCCGCCGGGCCGCGCTCGCCGGTGCCGGTGGTGGGGGTGGTGCCAGTGCTGTTCATCAGAGGGGTCCTTGTCGCTCTCGCGGCGCGGGCCGACGGCGTCCGGCTCGTCGACCCTCCCTGCACCACATTGGCCTAGGTCAAAACGTAGCACGGCATAGGACGAGGAGCGAGGGCGGTCCGGCCAGCGGCCCGCCGACGAGACGGGCCCGCCTAGACTCGACCGGGTGAGCACGGACGACGACCTGGTGATCCGCGGCGGGACCGCGGCGGAGATCGCCGACAGCGTGCGGTCCCTCGTGGACCGCGGGGAGCTGATCCCCGGGCAGAGCCTGCCCTCGGTGCGCGCCCTCGCCGAGCAGCTCGGCGTCAACCGCAACACCGCCGTGGCCGCCTACCGGACACTGGCGCGTTCCGGGGTCGTGGTCTCCCTGGGTCGCGGCGGCACCCGGATCGCGCAGCGGGCACCCCTGGCCCAGGAGGGTTTCGCCGCGGCCGGAGCGCTGCGCGACCTCGGCACCGGCAACCCCGACCCGCGCCTGATCCCGGACCTCGCGCCCGGCCTGGCCGCCGCGGCCGGACGCCCGGTCCTCTACGGGGAACCCGTCATCGACCCCGACCTCGAGCAGTGGGCGCGGGACTGGATGGCTCCCGACGTCCCGGCGGACCCCGCCGCTCTGCACATCACCCTGACCAGCGGCGCCGTCGACGCTGTGGAGCGGCTGCTGAGCCAGGCCCTCATGCGGGACGACGCCGTGGCGCTCGAGGACCCCTGCTTCCTGGCCAGCATCCAGATCGCCCGGCTCGGCGGCTACCGCGCGATCCCGGTCCCCGTCGACTCCGAGGGGATGACCGTCGACGGGCTCCGAGCAGCGCTCGACCAGGGAGTGCGCGCGGTGGTGTGCACGCCGCGGGCCCAGAACCCCACCGGCGCCTCGCTCAGCGCCCGTCGCGCCGCCGAGCTGCGCGAGGTCCTCGCCGACCACCCCTACGTGCTGGTCATCCAGGACGACTACTACTCCTTCCTCTCCCGACGACCCTTCCACTCGCTCATCGGTCCGGGGCATCGACGCTGGGCGCTGCTGCGCTCGGTCTCGAAGTTCGTCGGCCCCGACATGTGCCTGGCCGTCACCG
>JAKDNE010000008.1 GCA_030451965.1 Brachybacterium sp.
CTGTCGATCTCCTTCTCGAGACGGTCGAGCTCGTGCACAAGGCGGACGAGGTCCTGGTCGGTGGGGACGGGGGCGGGGCCGAGCAGGGCGCGCAGCTGCTCCTCGGAACGCTCCACATGCGGCCGGAGCGCGGCGAGCAGACCGTTCAGGGAGGATTCGCGGCGCAGCCCGAGACGGTCGGCCAGTCGGGTGGACGCGGCGGTGCGCAGCGCACGGGCGGCGTCGTCGCGGGCATCGGCGCGCTGGAGCAGCTGGGCGCGGCCCAGCACCAGCTCCTGCGGACGGACGGTGACCGGCAAGGGCTCGAGCACCACCGGACCGAAGCGTCGGCCGAGAGCCACCAGGGCGATGACGCCCACCAGCGCCAGCCACAGCAGCAGCGGTCCCGCCCAGTCCGGCAGATACCCGAGCGGGGTGAGGGAGGTGGTGGCCATCGGATCGTTCGCGGAGGGGACATACCAGTCGAGCTCGCCGTCAGCGCCCAGCAGGTTCAGCGCCAGGGCGGCATTGTCGGCATGCCCGATCCCGTCGTTCGTCAGCAGGTCCGCGCTGCCCAGCACGAGCAGCCCGTCGTGCTCGGCCACGAGAGTGCCTCCGTCGGCGCTGAAGCAGCCATGGGCCTCGTCACCGGTCCGGTACAGGGAGGCGGCCCCGGCGATCCTGTCGTCCGCGGAGGGCAGCTCGAGCAGCTGCGCCTGGTGGGCGAGGTCCCCGCAGTCGGCTCCCGCGTCGAGCCGGGAGCCGGTGCGCAGCACCCCGGACGGGGTGATCTGCGGCGTGAAATAGGACAGCACCACGAAATCGGGCTGGACGAGCACCAGTCGTGCGCCGCCTGCCTCACGGGCCTCGTCCAGGGCGGTGAGCTGATCGGCGCTGAGCTCATCGGGGGCGGTGACCAGGACGGTGCGTCCCTCACGCAGGGCGGCGGCCGCGTCGGCGGTGTGACGGTCCACGTCGACGTCGACCCCGAGGTCCTCGAGCACCTGCACCACTGCTTTGGAGCCCTGGCCGGTGGGGGCGTCCGGCTCGAGGGGTCCGTCGCGGTAGAGACCCCGTGCGATGGAGGCCAGGAGGGCGGCGATCATCGCGACCACGATGAGGGTGATCAGCAGAGGATGTCGACGCTCCGGTGCGGAGCCGGCCGACGACGGCGTGCGCGGGTCCGGCCGGGCCGTGGACTTCGCCGTCGCCGGGAGGGTGCCGTTGCTCATGCGTCGGCTCCGGTCCCGGGGGCGTGCGCCTCCGCCGGCTCCGTGCCCGACAGGTCGGGCGCGGACTCGGCGAGGTACTCGGCCAGGCGCAGCAGATCGTCCGCCTGCTTGGCGGTGGCGGGGCGGTGCGAATAGGCGGCCGTGTCGAAGGCGTCGGCGCCGCGCAGCAGCCGGCCCCGCAGCTCGGGGAAGGAATGCGCGGCCCGGTGGGCGGCCTCGTGTGCGGTCATCCCGGCGGTCACCTCGAGCAGGGTGCGCTCCTCGAGATCACGCACGAGAGCGCGCAGGGCCAGCACGGTGCCGTCATCGGAGCGACCCGCCTCGTTCGCCTCGCGCGCCGCCCGCCGCAGCTGCGCGGCGCCGGCCACGGGCTCGGCGTCGAGCTGGGCGGCGACCGAGAGGGCGTGGCTGCGACGGATCAGGCCGGTGCGTCGCAGCACCAGGAAGATCACCGCGGCCAGGACGAGCACGAGCAGCACGGCGATGCCGGCCTGCGCGGTGGAGGAGCCGTCGATGCCGTCCAGCACCTCCATCAGCCAGTGCTCGAGTGCGCCGAGCAGCCATTGGATGAACCCGGGGGAGTCGTCGTACTCGGCCTTCGAGAGCTCCTCGAGGATGCGGGCACGGGCCTCGTCCGGGTCCTGGGGCGGCGCGGCGGGATTCATCGCAGTCCGTCCCCGTCCCAGGCCTCCCGCGCCTGGCGGAGCAGCTCGACGTCCCAGGCCTCATGACGCATCCGGCTGTCGGCGTAGACCGCCACGAAGCCGGCCGAGAGGAAGGGCGCCAGCAGGAACGTCGCGACGTAGCTGCCCACCATCGTGATGACGGTCAGCACGATCATGCCCAGCACGATCCCCTCGAGGGCGGAGGCGAGCAGGATGGCCACGTAGATGATGACGGCGACGAGCCCGAACACGCCGGCGATCATCTGCACCGCGAAGGTATAGATCAGGTACAGCAGCACCGCGGTGCCCAGCACCCGCCACAGCCGGCGTCCACGGGTGAGGGCCAGGCTGCGGCGGATCGCACCGAACACGCCGACGTCCTCCAGGACCAGCGACGGGATCGCGAGCACCGTGCGCGCCCAGATCCAGAAGACGGCCAGCGCTCCGAGCAGCACCCCGATCACCAGCGGCACGACCGTCAGCCAGCTCGCCTCCTGGAGCAGGATCACCGGCAGCATCCCCAGCCCGCACAGCACCAGGAAGGCCACCAGACTCAGCACACCGATCAGCAGGCCGACGGCGACGGAGGGGAGGCCCCGTCGGCGCATGGCCCCCCACATCTGCGCCGTGGAGACGTGACGGCCGACGGCCTCCCCCAGGGCGACCTGCGTCAGGGCCACCGTGACCAGTGACGAGGCCACCAACGAGACGATCATGGTCACCGCACTGGAGAGGACCATGAGCACCGCGTCGCCGACCGTGGAGAAGCCGGGGGTGCCGGAGACGGCCTCGGGATCCTCGAACACCGCCTGCATGTCGCCGAGCATCGGGACCATGCTGGCCCCGGTCACGAAGGTCAGGATGACGAAGGCGACGCCATAGACGGCGGCCGCGATGCCCAGCACGGACCGCGCCCGCAGCCGGTAGATCCGCACCGCCGCGCCGAGCACCTCGCCCAGCCCCAGCGGGCGCAGCGGGAACAGAGGCATGGACTGCATCAGCTCGCGGCGGGGGCCGCCCGGATAGCGCCCGCCGTCGGGTGCGGTGTTTTCCGGCGGCCGGCCGAAGGGGTCGCCGCCGGGGGCCGTCGACGGAGGCGGCTCGTCGCCGGCCGTCGAGCCGGGGGCGGTCCACGGCATGCTCATCGGTCCTCCTGCTGATCGTCTGTGCGCTCGTCCGGCCCGCCCGGATCGGACGGGCATACGCGGAGCTCCTGGGACGACACTACGGAGTGCAGGGCCCCGTACTGATCCGACGAACGTCGAAGACCCTGCGTCTTCCGGACACCCCTGGCGGACGGACCTCCCGGGTCCGTGCCCCGAGCGGTGGCACAATGAGCGTCATGACGACGCCTTCACGGATCCTCGTGGTCGATGACGATCAGGCGATCGCCGAGATGGTCGGCATCGTTCTGCGCGGCAAGGGCTACGAGGTCGCCACCTCGCCCGACGGCGCCTCGGCGCTGGAGACCTTCCCGCGCCTGCGGCCCGACCTGGTCCTGCTGGACCTCATGCTGCCCGGGATGGACGGCATCGAGGTGTGCCGTCGGCTGCGCCGCGAGTCCGGCGTGCCGATCCTCATGCTCACGGCCCGCACCGACACCGCCGACGTGGTCGAGGGCCTCGAGGCAGGGGCCGACGACTACCTCACCAAGCCCTTCGAGCCCGAGGAGCTGGTGGCGCGGATCATGGCGAGGGTGCGGCGGGTCGAGGAGCCCACCACCGAGAAGCTGGCCATCGGTGACCTCACCATCGACGTGGACGGTCACGAGGTGCGACGGGGCGAGGAGCTGATCTCGCTGACCCCGCTCGAGTTCGACCTGCTCACCCAGCTCGCCCGCAAGCCATGGCAGGTGTTCACCCGCGACGTGCTGCTGCGCGACGTCTGGGGATACCGCCACAGCGCCGATACCCGCCTGGTCAACGTCCATGTCCAGCGGCTGCGCTCGAAGATCGAGCACGACCCGGAGAACCCTGGCATCGTCGTGACCGTGCGCGGTGTCGGCTACCGTGCCGGTGGCGGATCCTGAGCACCGGGCGGTTCCCGAGGGCGAGGACCTGCCGGTGAGCATCGACGTCGACGGCGGCGGGCCCCAGACGAGCGTGCGCGAGGTGCTCGGCGTCGACCCGCGCAGCTGGCCGCTCGCCCTGCGGGTGGTGCTGGTGACGACGCTGCTGGCGATCGTCGCCCTGCTCACCGTCGGCGCGTATCTCTCCTCGGTGATCTCCGATGGACTGTACGACCAGCGCCGCGACCGCGTGCTCGAGGAGACTCTCGAGGTCAGGGGCGACCTCACAGAGACCCTCGCGCAGATCTCCGGTGCCACCAGCACCCAGCAGCAGGACGCGGTCAGTGCCTTCGTCCAGACCGCAGGAGGGCAGGGCGGCGGAGACCGGCGCGAGGTGGTGCTGATCCCGGTGGAGACGGCGGGGACCGTCTTCCCGGTGGCCTCCTCGGACCGCAGCCTCTTCGACGAGATCGACGACGGGCTCGAGGCCGCCGTCGCCGAGCAGCCCGACTCGATGTCCTGGCGCTCGATCGGTCGGGAGGACGCCTCGGGCAGCACCCATCCGGCGCTGCTGGTCGGTACCCGGGTGATCGTGCCCGGTGCGGGCTCCTACGACCTCTATCTCGTCTACTCCCTGGAGGAGGAGCAGGAGACCCTCGCCTTCGTGCAGCGCGTGATCCTGGGCGGCGGGGCGGTGCTGCTGGCCCTGATCCTCGGCATCGCGATCGTCGTCGCGCGCATGGTCACCACGCCGCTGAAGAGGGCGGCGCATGCTGCCGAGCGGATGGCCGCGGGCGACCTCACCAGCCGTGTCGAGGTGGCGGGGGCCGATGAGCTGGCGCGGGTGGGCGAGTCGTTCAACGACATGGCCCGCAGCCTGGAGCAGAAGGTCGACGATCTCACCGAGCTCTCCCATGTCCAGCAGCGGTTCGTCTCCGACGTCTCGCACGAGCTGCGCACCCCGCTGACCACCATCCGCATGGCCTCGTCCGTGCTGGAGGCGCGCAGCGGTGATCTGCCCGGCGAGCTGCGGCGTACGGCGGAGCTGCTCTCGGCGCAGGTCCAGCGCTTCGAAGTGCTGCTCGCGGACCTGCTGGAGATCTCCCGCTTCGATGCCGGAGCGGCTGAGCTCGAGGCGCATCGTGAGGACATCGACGCGCTCGTGGAGAGGTCGCTCGAGGACGTCCGCCCACTGGCGAGCGACCGGGGCTGCCTGTTGGACGTGCACCTGGCCGGGGACGATGTCGTCGCGATCGTGGACGCGCGTCGCATCGACCGGGTCCTGCGCAATCTGCTCACCAATGCGATCGAGCACGGTGCCGGGCATCCGGTGCTCGTCCAGACCGCCTCCGACGCCGACTCCGTGGCTGTGGTCGTCCAGGACCACGGCCATGGCATCTCCCCGGAGGATGCACTGCGCGTCTTCGACCGCTTCTGGCGCGCGGACCCCTCGCGGGCCCGGACCATCGGCGGTACCGGGCTGGGGCTGTCGATCTCCGCCGAGGACGCCCGGCTCCACGACGGATGGTTGCAGGCCTGGGGGCAGGAGGGCGAGGGTGCGGTGTTCCGCCTGACCATCCCCCGGCGGCCCGGGTCCGTCCTGACCCGGTCACCGCTGCGTCTGGAGCGCTCCTTCGACCGGGCCGAGGTCGACGACGCCGTCTCCTCGACCCCCACCGGCGAGATCAGGATCGGCCCGGAGGTGCTCCCCGACCTGGACGAGACCGCGGAGGATCCGCTCATCGGACTCGAGGGCAAGGGAGGAGAGCGATGAGGCCCGCACGACGCGAGATGCTGAGGGCGGCGGGAGCCGCCGCTGTGCTCGGCCTGGGGGCCGCGTGCGCGCGCATCCCCACCGATTCGCCCATCTCCAGCCGGACGCTGACCGGGCAGTCCCAGCCCGGAGCGCCCTATGTGCAGGCGCTGCCGCCTCCGACCGATGCGACGGCCGAGGAGGTCGTCGCCGGTTTCGTGCAGGCGGGCGTCGGCTCCGAGGAGGACTTCGCCGTGGCGCGCGAGTACCTCACTGCCGAGGCGTCCGCGGCCTGGGACCCCGCTGCGCTGATCACGATCTATTCCGGCAGCCAGGAGCTGAAGGTCACGGAGACCGGCGAGGGCCGGATCGCCGTCGTCCTCCAGGCCGTCGCGTTCCTCGACGAGCGCGGGGTGCGCAGCATGCTGTCCGGACCCGCCTCCCGCGAGATCGAGGTCTCGATCGAGCAGGTCGACGAGCAGTGGCGCGTGAGCGAGGTGCCCGACGGCATCTTCCTGTCCGAGGCGGCCTTCGAGACGCTGTACGGTCCGGCCCGGCTCTACTTCCTCGATGCCCGCGAGCGGCACCTGGTGCCCGACCATCGCTGGTTCCCGCTCCGACGCGGCGCCTCCGCCGTGCTCGAGGCCCTGGTGGACGGCCCATCCGGCTTCCTCGAGGGGGCGGTGACGAATCAGGTGCCCCGGACCTCCGGAGTCTCCGAGGCGGCCACCACCACGGGGGTGGACGGTACCGCGCAGATCACCGTGCCGACCGCGATCGCGAGCCTGGCGGCCGGACCCAGAGCACTCGCCCTGTCCCAGCTCGAGGCCTCGCTGCGCTCCCTGCGCTCGCTGACCGGGGTGCGTCTGGTGCTGGATGGTCAGGACGTGGTCCTCGACGAGCAGGATCGGGTCGAGCGTGCGCTTCCGGGACACCGGCCGATCGCCGCGGGACCGACCGGCGTCATCTCGCTGTCCGACAGTGGCACGGTGGCGCCCGCCGCGCAGGTGGTGCCGGCCTTCGCCGAGATCGAGGTCTCCTGGCCGGCGATCGCCCAGGACGGCGTGCTCGCCGCGGCTCTGGACCCGGAGGGATCGAGCCTCCTGATCGCCACCATCGACGAGTCGCTGCCGCTGCGCGATGCTGCGACCGGAGGCACCTTCGTGCCGCCTCGGGTGGATGACGCGGGATACGTGTGGACCTCGACCCGCTCCAGCCCCGGGGCTCTGCTCGCCCTGTCGGGCCGGGGACCGGACCTCGACGCGAAGGTCGATGCGCCGTGGCTGAACGGTCGCGAGATCCGGGCGCTGGACATCGCGGCCGATGCGACCCGGATGATCGTGCTCTCCTCCGACACCGCAGGGACCCGCGTCGACCTGTGCGCGGTGGTGCGGGACGCCGAGGGGGTCCCTGCCTCGCTCACCGACCCGCGGCCCCTGCGCACCTTCCTCGACGACGTCGTCCAGGTCGTCTGGTACGACGAGCTGGCCCTGCTGATGCTCGGCACGGAGCCCACGGCCGCGGAGCGACGGGCGCAGATCCTCGATTTCTCCAGCGGGCGGGAGTCGCTGCCCGCCCTCGTACCCGGCACCGACCGCCTGGCCGGGTCCGTGGTGGCCGATGCGGTGTGGGCCAGCACCGTCGACGAGCAGCTGCTGCGCAGCGACGGGGAGGGCTGGACCGCCGTCGACCAGACGGGCCACGACCCCTCGTTCTACTGACCTCGACCGTTCCTCCCCACCACCGGGTCGTCCACCGGGGCCCCGGCTCCGCTCGACGAGCATCCTGGATGTGCTGAGATCCGGGGATGGCACAGGACGAGGGACCCAGCGCGCGGCTGCGCGAGGTGATCGCCCAGACCTGCGCACTGGTCGCCCCGCGGCTGTGCCCCTGCGGGGAGGAGGGGACGTGGCTGTGCCGGCACTGCGCGATGCTGCTGGATGCGGCGCCCCGCCGGGTCGAGAGCAGCTGTGACGCGCTGCAGATGCTCACCGCCGCTCGGGTCCGCCAGGAGGACCATGGCGGCCCCACCCTGCCGGCCGGGGTGGACCACGCACCGCTGCTGCCGGTGCTCGCGCTCGGGGAGTACGCCGGGAACCTGCAGCACCTGGTGCTGGCGTGGAAGAACGGCGGGATGCTGCATCTCGGGTCGCGGATCGCCCCGGCGCTGGTCCCCGCCGTCACCCAGCTCGCCGCTGCCGCCGACGTCGTCGCCCCCGCCCTGGTCCCCGTACCGTCCCGGCGCAGCGCACGGCTGCGCCGTGGCGAGGACCACACCGCGGAGCTGGTGCGCGCGATCGCGGCCACCGGCGCTGGGCGGGCACTGCTGCTGGACGCCCGGCCCACGACGGCGCAGGACGGGCAAGGGGCCCGACAGCGACGGCACCGGCTCATCCGTCTGCACGGCCGCCGGTCGCGCACCGCCGGTCGGCGGGCCGAACCGGTGATCATCGTCGACGACGTCGTCACCACGGGGTCCACCCTGCGCGGGATGCACGATGCGCTCACCGAGGCGGGCATGGTGGTGCTCGGTGCGGTGGTGGTCGCCGCAGCGCGGTTGCCGCCGCCGGGCACAGCGCTCGGCACCGGGGTTTGAGCATCGGATCGTCAGTGATCTGAGGACGAACGGGCAGAAAACTTCCAGGGAATCGTGGCATGCTTGTGCTACTCGCCACATCAGGGCGGGACCCCCTTCCACAGGAGGTGCGACACCCAGCCGAAGAGCCATCGCGGCCGGGCTCAGAGCGGCCGCATCCTGATAGGAGGAGAACCCACTCATGGAGATCAATGTCGTCGGACGCCACATGGACGTCCCGGATCGATTCCGTCGCCATCTCACCGACAAGCTCGACAAGGTCACCCAGCTCGCCCCCGCGGCTCTCCGCGTGGACGTCGAGATCTCACAGGAGAAGAACCCCAGGCAGGCTGAGCTCAGCGACCGGGTCGAGCTCACCGTGCACGAGAACGGCTCCGTGATCCGCTCCGAGGCGCGAGCGGACGATCTCTACGGGGCGCTGGACATCGCCTACGGAAAACTCCTCGAACGACTCCGGCGCGCCCGCGACCGGCGTAAGGATCATCGTCGGGGGCGCGACCGTTCTCACCAGGGCGGGGGTGCGAGCCTGCGCACGATGCCTGCCGATCAGGACCTGCCCGCCGCGCTCCAGGAGGCACCCCAGGAACCCGCGGAGGAGCCGGCGGAGGTCTCCGGGGGGAACGAGATCGATCTCGCGGAGGCTGGCAGTCCCGTCGTCATCCGGAAGAAATCCCACGCTGCCAAGCCGATGAGCATCGACGACGCGCTGAACCGGATGGAGCTCGTGGGGCACGACTTCTTCCTCTTCGTCGACGCCGAGTCCGGCAATCCGAAGGTGGTCTACCGCCGCAAGGGCTGGAACTACGGGGTCATCGAGCTCGAATCCGATCTGACCGCCTGACCGCCTGACCTCGCACCACGGGCCGGGGGCGGGAGGAGCGCAGCAGCCTCCTCCCGCCCCTCGTCGTACCGATCGCTGGCAGGGCCTGGAGGAGCTCGAGGTCCGTACCGGGCCGGGGACGGGGGAGCTCTCGACCGCGTGGGCAGTGTTCCCTCACCAGGGAGTCGACATGTGGTGAGTGCACATCGGGTGACGATGCGCGCAGGTGGTCACCAATGAGGACGGTGACGCTTACGATGGGTCAGGCACCAGCCGCCCCCGAGGGCGGACACGCGATCTACGGGAGCACGAGTGGTCAACCTCTTCGACAAGATCCTGCGCGCCGGCGAAGGCCGGGAACTGCGCAGGCTCGAAGCCATCGCCCAGCGAGTGGGGGAGGCTGAGGACGTCTTCACGGAGCTCACCGATGACGAGCTCCGCGCCGAGACGGATCACTTCAAGGAACGGCTCGAGGACGGCGAGACCCTCGACGACATCCTGGTCGAGGCCTTCGCCGCAGTGCGTGAGGCGGCTCAGCGCACCCTGGGCCAGCGCCCCTACGACGTGCAGGTCATGGGCGGCACCGCACTGCACCGCGGACGCATCGCCGAGATGAAGACCGGTGAGGGCAAGACCCTGGTCGCGACGCTGCCGGCGTATCTCAATGCGCTGGCCGGCAAGGGCGTGCACATCATCACCGTGAACGACTATCTCGCCGGCTACCAGAGCGACCTGATGGGCCGCGTGTTCCGATTCCTGGGCCTGACCACGGCTGTCATCAAGTCGGGAATGACCCCGGCGGAGCGTCGGGAGCAGTACGCCGCGGACATCACCTATGGCACCAACAACGAGTTCGGCTTCGACTACCTGCGCGACAACATGTCGCTCAAGCCCGAGGACCGGGTCCAGCGCGGTCACTTCTTCGCGATCGTCGACGAGGTCGACTCGATCCTCATCGACGAGGCCCGCACTCCGCTGATCATCTCCGGCCCCGGGTCCGGGGATGCCAACAAATGGTTCAGCGAGTTCGCGAAGGTCGCCAAGCTCCTGCGCAAGGACCGCGACTACGAGGTCGACGAGAAGAAGCGCACCGTCGGCGTGCTCGAGGCCGGTATCGACAAGGTCGAGGACCACCTCGGCATCGAGAACCTCTACGAGTCGTTGAACACGCCGCTGATCGGCTTCCTCAACAACGCCATCAAGGCGAAGGAGCTGTTCAAGAGCGACAAGGACTACGTGGTCCTCAACGGCGAGGTGATGATCGTCGACGAGCACACCGGCCGCATCCTGGCCGGGCGCCGCTACAACGAGGGCATGCACCAGGCTATCGAGGCCAAGGAGGGGGTGAAGATCAAGGCGGAGAACCAGACCCTCGCCACGATCACCCTCCAGAACTACTTCAAGCTCTACGAGAAGCTCTCCGGCATGACCGGCACCGCCGAGACCGAGGCCGCCGAGTTCATGAACACCTACTCCCTCGGCGTGGTGCCCATCCCCACGCACCGGCCCATGCAGCGCGAGGACCAGGCCGATCGCATCTACCGCACCGAGAAGGCGAAGTTCGACGCGGTCGTCGAAGACATCGTCGAGCGGCACGAGGCGGGACAGCCCGTGCTGGTGGGCACCACCAGCGTCGAGAAGTCCGAGTACCTGGGCAAGCTGCTGACCGCCCAGGGCGTGGAGCACGAGGTGCTCAACGCCAAGAACCACGCCGGGGAAGCGGCGATCGTGGCGATGGCCGGGGCCAAGGCCGCGGTCACCGTCGCCACCAACATGGCGGGGCGCGGCACGGACATCATGCTCGGCGGCAACGTCGAGTTCATGGCCCACGCGGAGCTCGAGAAGCGCGGACTGGATGCCGAGGAGGACCAGGAGGCCTACGAGGCGGCCTGGGACGAGGAGATCGAGCGAGCCAAGAAGGCCGTGGCCGAGCAGCACGACGAGGTGGTCGAGCTGGGCGGCCTCTATGTGCTGGGCACCGAGCGGCACGAGTCCCGTCGCATCGACAACCAGCTGCGCGGCCGCTCCGGCCGTCAGGGCGACCCGGGCGAATCCCGCTTCTACCTCTCGCTCCAGGACGACCTGATGCGCCTGTTCAACTCGGGTGCGGCGGAGTCGCTGCTGGCCCGGGGCGGGGTGGAGGAATCGATCCCGCTCACCGGCCGCATGGTCACCGGCGCGATCCAGCGAGCGCAGAACTCCATCGAGTCGCGCAACGCCGAGATCCGCAAGAACGTTCTGAAGTACGACGACGTGCTGACCAAGCAGCGGAGGAAGTTCTACGAGGAGCGCTCCCGGATCCTCGAGGGCGAGGAGCTCGACGAACACATCGAGCGCTTCATCGACGAGGTCATCGGCGGCACCGTCGATGCGCACACCCGGGGCAAGCCCGCTGAGGATGTCGACCTCGAGGAGCTGTGGGGCGCCCTGCGTCCGGCCTACCCGGTCTCGGTGACCGCGGAGGAGCTCATCGAGGAGGTGGGCGGCAAGGAGAACCTCGAGGCAGGTGTCCTCAAGGAGGAGATCCTCGCCGACGCGCGCGTCGCCTACGAGAGGCGTCGCGAAGAGATCGGTGAAGAGGGGCTGCAGCAGCTGCAGCGCCGCGTGCTGCTGTCGGTCCTGGATCGGCGCTGGCGCGAGCATCTCTACGAGATGGACTACCTCAAGGAGGGCATCGGCCTGCGGGCGATGGCGCAGCGCGATCCGCTCATCGAGTACGAGCGCGAGGGCCACCTCATGTTCAACGACATGATGGCAGGGGTGAAGGAGGACGTGGTCGGCTACGTCTACCACCTCGAGGTCCAGGTCGAGAAGGCCGACCCCGTGGTGCCGAAGGCCGTCAGCGACCTGCTGCGCGGAGCGAACAAGTCCGCGCTCGGCGCGCTCGGCGCGGGTGCCGCTGCCGCCTCTGCGACGAAGGACTCCGCGGAGGACGCTGCGGATGCCGGGGACGGCTCGGCGGTGAAGGACGACTCCGACGTGAAGGACAGCACCGGCGCGACGGTCGGTGCCACGACGGCCGATGAGAGTGCCGAGAACACGGACACGGCGGGCGATGCGGAGGCGGAGGATGAGGACGCCGATCAGCTCGCACAGGAGAGCTCGGTGGTGCTGCGTGCCAAGGGTCTGGACGATGGCCCGGCAGGGCGGCAGCTGAGGTACACCTCGGCCGAGGGCAGCGGGGTCCAGGACGCTGCAACGCTGTCGCGGGCCCAGCGTCGTCACCGCGCCCGCCACCATCAGGGTGAGGCCGCGGACGGTGCGGCGCACGACAAGGTGCAGGACAAGCCCGATGGTGCACCCCAGGGCGCCGGCCAGAATCGGGCTCAGCGCCGGAATAAGCGTCGCGGGCGCTGAATCAGCCGATCTCCAGCACGGTCACCCGCCAGCCCGTGTGGCGGAGCTCCCAGCGCATGGCGAGGAACCGAGCGCGATCGGGCTCACGCAGCACACAGCTGGCTTCGACCGTGTGCTCGTTGACCACGCAGAGACGCACGCCGGTCACCATCAGCTGACGCGGTGGCGCGTAGCCGGTGGAGGCGCGCAGCCGCCGGGTCAGCGCGGCGCGCCGAGCCAGGTGCTGCCCGACTTCCGGGGTGACGAGCCGTGCCAGGGAGTTCTCGGGGCGCATGTCACGGATGATCTCGACGGCGCGCCGGGCGACTGGTGCGACCAGCGGCTCGACCGAGCGCGGATCGTCGGGGGTGACGGCGGTGGTGCGGGCACCGGAGTGTGCGGGACGCTGATCTGTGGTGGTCATGGCGTGTCCTGAATGGTCATTGTGGCGGGGACGGTGAGCTCCTGGCCGGGGTGGAGGTGATCGGGGTCGTCGCCGATCACGTCCCGGTTGGTGTCGTGGAGGAGCGGCCAGGTGGCGGCGATCTCTGCGGGGTCCGATGGCTCTGGCCCCAGCAGCCCGTCCGAGATGCTCCACAGGCTGTCGCCCTGATGGACGACAACGGTCCGTACAGGGGCGGGCGCTGAACCGTTCGAGCCGGAGCCGGGGGCGTCGGCACCCGCGGTGCTGGCACCGAGAGCCCTGTGGTCGGCGGTCTCGGCTGCGGTGCCGGTCGTGTCCGGTGCGGTGCTGCCGCCCCAGCCGAGCGGAGGCAGAGGGGCACCGGGGTCCGTGCCTCCCGTCCCTTGACCGGTGCTCCCCGGGGCCGCAGCCTCCGGCGCAGGGTCGGTCGAGGGCAGCTCCGTCGAGAGCGGCTCGGTCGTCTGGGAGGCCGGGATCGTGCCCATGTCCTGATCGGTCATGAAGGGATCCTGGGCGGCCATCCCGGGAGCGAGTGTCAGAGCGGTGGCGGCGGTCGCGACTGCCGCCCCGCTGGCGAGACGCCGGGCCAGTCGGGGCGCGAGGACCCGCAGCGGGCCCAGCAGTGCGGCGCCGGTGCGGCTCGCAGGTCCGGCCAGCAGGATCGTCGTCGAGAGAGCCCAGACGAGGGTGAGGTAGAGGCAGAGCAGCGCGCCGATCCCGGCCAGGCCGAGCAGCACCCAGATGATCAGGATCTCGTGCCCGTGGGCGGTCTGCGCCAGATCGCGGAGCGATCTGATCGACGCCCCCATGGCGAGCGCGCCGGCTGCTGAGATCACCCCGGCCAGCAGGCTCGCTCCCGGCCGGGATTCGGCCGGTGTCGAAGTGATGTGACGCATGGATCCCCCTGGATCGTGCTCCGATCGCGCAGTCCTCGTGACCGTGGGATAAGAGGCGGTTTGATGAAGGTCGAGGAAGTTTGATGCCATTAGATGGCATTAAGGGCAAACTAGTCGCATGTGGCGAACTTCGCAATGCGATCCTGGCATCGTGTGGAGGGGACAGCAGTGGGGAGGGAGCGTCGCCGCAGGGCTCCCTCATCCTCCGGACATCTACAGTGGGGACATGCGATTCGAGCGGATCTTCGAGGACCTCGAGGGCCAGTTCGCCCACCACCAGCAGGAAGAGGTGCGGGCGGTCTCGGAGGACCTCACCCGTGCGGAGCAGGCTCAGCTGACCCTCGCCGACCGGCTGCGCGGTGCTGAGGGACACGGGCTGACACTGCACCTCGGCGCCGCATTGCGGGTCAGCGGCATGGTGCAGGAGGTGGGGGCGGAGTGGGTCGCGCTCGCCACGCGGGGCGGAGCTCGCAGTGCTGTGGTCCCGCTGACGGCGGTCGTGATGGTGGAGGGCCTGCCCTCCCGGGCGCGACTCGCCGAGGACTCCCTGGGCTCCCCGCTGGGGATCGGCTCCGTCCTGCGGGAGATCTCCCGGGACCGCAACGTGGTGCGCCTGGAGACTTCCGGCGGCTCCGTGATCGGCCGGATCGCCGCGGTAGGCGCCGACGCGCTGGACATCCGTTCGCTGCCGACGGGGGAGTCGACCACCGTGCCGGGCTCCGCACGGATCACCGTGACATTCTCCGCGCTGCAGGCCGTTCAGCTGCGCTGAACCGCTGGAGGGGCCGCGCGCCGGCGCCGCTCACGCGGTGTCGGGGTCAGCCGTTCCCGTCGGCCTTCGCGCTCTCCTGGCGACGCTCCTCCTCGAGGTAGTTCGCCGTGGCCTTGTAGCTGCGCTGGATATACGACTCGATCTCCGAGGTCTCCACCCGCCACTGGCCGCGGCCGCCGACCTTGATCGCCCGCAGTTCACCGGACCGCACCAGGGCGTACGCCTGGGAAGCGGAGATCGAGAGCATCTCCGCGACATCGCTGAGCGGTACGAAGCGTGGAGGCATCGACGGTCCTTCCGTTCGTTCAGAACTGGGCATGGATGCTCACAGTCTCTCATCACCGTCTGCGCCGGCGTCGCACCTGTGGACGGCGGATCTGTCCCCTGCGCGCTCCGACGCGGCGGTCGAAGTTCTCCACAATGGCGCTCTTCGCCCCCATCGGGGCCCGAGCTGACGTAGCCTCCCGTCAGATCCGGGCCGTATCGGCCGAGGCGACGGGGAGGAGCCGACTGTGGGGGCGACCGCAGCGATGATGAGACTGCGCAAGCCGCGATGGAAGGATCCGCGGCTGATCGTCGGCATCGTCCTCGTCGTGGCGAGCGTGCTGATGGGAGCCGTGTTGGTCTCGCGGCTTTCCGAGACCACCTCCGTGCTCGTCGCCCGCTCGGCGATCGTGCCCGGCGATTCGATCAGCGCCGATGACCTGGTGACGGTCGATCTGCGACTCGGCGAGCAGACTGATCACTACGTCGGCACCCTCGAGGCGATACCGGAGGGGTCCGTGGCCCTGCGCACGATCCGAGCCGGTGAGCTGGTACCGATCTCCGCCATCGGCCAGTCGACGGAGGTGCCGCTGCGACCCGTGGTGATCCCGGTCGACGCGGCGGTGGCCGAGTCCGTCGTGCCGGGGGCCACGGTGGAGCTCTGGCATACCGCCCCGGCCAGGGAGAAGGGAGCCGACGCACAGGCACGGCTGCTGGTGCCCGATGCGGTGGTGCGCCGCATCGACGAAGGCAGCTCGCTCGGGATGCAGGAGATGTCGGTCGAGGTGCTGGTGCCCCGCGACAAGATCGACGAGGTGCTCGAGGTGCTCTCACAGGACGAGCGACTGGATGTCATCGGGATCCCCGGAGCCCACGGGATCGCGCCGTGATCGACATCGTGCTGTGCGCCTCCGGCAGTGACGAGGTGCGCATCGTCCATGACCTCGCGACGGATCGGCACCCCGCTGCGAGGGTGGTGCGCCGCTGCGCGGATCTCGCCGAGACGCTCGCGGTCACGGCCGCCGGCATCGGCGACGTGGTCCTCATCGACGTCACCGTCCGCGGGCTGGGACGTGACGTGCTCTCGGCGATGATCCGCGATGCCGCAGTGGTGGGGATGCGCCCGACAGATGCTCCGGAGGGCACAGCGCTCGGCCTGCGCCACATGGTGCCCGCCGGAGCGCCTGTCGACGAGATCATCGCCGCGATCGAGGCGGCTGTCCTCGGAGAGCAGGAGGACACCGAGGCCTGGGTCCAGGAGGCGCAGATCGCCGACCCCAGCGCCGGGGGTCGCCTGATCGCCGTCTGGGGCCCGGCCGGGGCACCGGGGCGTTCGACGATCGCGGTGAACCTCGCGGCCGAGGCCGCGGCAGCCGGTCGGGAGACGATCCTGGTGGACGCGGACACCTACGGCCCCGCCCAGAGCCAGATGCTGGGAGTGCTGGACGAGGCCCCGGGGCTGGTCGCCGCCGCCCGAGCCCATGACCGCGACACCCTCGACGAGGAGACCATGGAGTCGCTCCTGCCCCAGGTCCAGCCGCAGCTGCGACTGCTCAGCGGGATCGGTGTCCCCGGGCGCTGGGCAGAACTGCGACGGACCACGCTCGACGGGGTGTGGGACGTGCTGGCACGCCGCGGGGACCTGGTGATCGCTGATATCTCGTCCGTGCTCGAGGAGGACGAGGAGCTCAGCTACGACACCGCCGCGCCCCAGCGGAACGCCGCGGCGATCAGCGCCGTCGAAGCGGCGGATGCGGTGATCGCCGTGGTCGCAGCGGACCCGGTGAGCATCACGCGGCTGCTGCGTGATCAGGCCCGGCTGGTGGAGCTCGGGGTCACCGAGCTGCACGTCGTCGTCAACCGGGTGGGTGCCCCTGTGTCGGGGGAGCAGCTGCGGGACCTGATCGCGTCCCGGCTGTCGCTGACGTCCTTGAACCTGCTCCCGGACGACCCCGGCGCCTGCCGCGCGGCGGCGTGGGACGGCGCCCTGCTGGCCGAGTCCGCGCCCCGCTCCGCCCTGCGCCGCGGCCTCCGGGACCTCGCCGCGTCCGCCGCAGTCCAGGGTGATGCTCCGGCCGCCTCGGCGCCCGGTCCTGCGGAGCCGGCGAGGCGGAGCCGGTGAGAGGATGAGCCCATGAGGATCTATCTCCCGCTGATCGCACAGGACCGACCGTCGCTCCAGGACGGGCGAAGGGCCATCGACCTGGACGCAGGGCGGGTGGCCTGGGCGGTCACGAGCGAGGCGAGCACGGATCGTCCCGGGCAGGACGAAGAGGATCTGGAGTACGAGGCGCTGCAGGACGCGGTGCACGTCGCCTTCACGGCAGCCGAGGGCTCGCAGAGGGTGCTCGTGATCTCGGCGGACGTCCCCGACGGCCTGATCGCCGCGGCGACCGAGGACGGGGGCGCCTTCGGCATCCGGCTGCGTGAGCGTCGCTCCGCGAAGATCGCCAGTTTCCACGTCACTGAACAGGATGCGGACGCGGCGGAGGCCGACGACACGGACCCCGCGCTGCTGTGGTTCGACGCCGGCGAGGGACGAGACGCTCTCGCATTCCTGGACACCGCACCGATCGCCTGAGCCGGAGGTCCCTGGGCCGCTGATCAGTCGGCGCGGGACTCCACGTACGTCCGGGCGGACCGTTCCTCGGCACGCAGCACTGTGGAGACGTAGGGAACGGCCGCCTTCTCCAACCGCGGACCCAGCAGTGGGATCTTCGCGACCAGGTCCCCGTCGACCTCGACGCTGCTGCTCGTCCCCTCGCCAGGGATCAGACGCAGTGTGCCGGTGAGCCCGGCCGGGGTGCCCGCGACCTCGAGCGTCGTGGTGCCCTGACGGCCGCCTTCGGCATCGGGAGCGGACCAGGTCTGCTTCTCGTGGATGGTCACCGAGGAGCCGACGAACGGACGCACCATGTCCGGCACCCGATCCGTGGGCATCGACAGCTCGGTCCGGACCGTGAAGGCCCCTGCGGCATCCCCTTCGAAGGACGACTCCGCGCGGGTGGCCCCGAGGGTCGAGCGGCGGATCGCGGTGTACTCCGGATCGGCGTACATCGCCGCCGCCCCGGCGGCCGACAGCGGGAGGGTCAACGTCTCGCGAAGCTTCATCCTGGTCCTTCCTCGGAACTGTTCGCGCTCAGCCTAGGGCAGAGGAGTCCGAGCCGGCGTCCACCCGTGGGACGGTCACAGAGCTGTCGGCCCCGCCCTCTATCCTGTCTCCATGCCGAGCCTGTCCAAGTTCCTCGCCGACAACCGTGGTCTCTCTGAGAAGGAGGCAGACTGGTTGCAGCACCTGATCGGTGACTGGAACCTGCTCTCCGATCTTCTGCGCGCCGACCTCGTGCTGTGGATCCAGGAGGAGGAGGGTCCTCTGGCCGTGGCGCACTGTCGTCCCGCCACCGGCTCCACCGTCTACTACGAGGACCCGGTGGGCAGCCTGAGCGATGACAGCGAAGAGGGCATCGAGATCATGCGGCTGCTGGCCGGGGGCGAACCGCACCACCGACCCGCCGCGATCGAACGCGAGGGACGCTCCGCGACCGGTCTGCTGATCCCTGTGCGCAAGGACGGTCGCACGCTCGCCGTGCTGGCGGCGGAGAACCCCGACGACGACGGCCGGACCTCCCACAGCGAGACCCAGAAGCGCCGTCTCGGACACCGTCTGCTGCAGATGCTCGAGGCCGGGGCCTTCCCCATCGAAGGTGCACCGATCCCTCCCCGTCGCGGCGCGCCGCGCGTCGGGGACGGAGTGGTCGAGCTCGACGACGCCGGAGTGGTCCGCTGGATCTCCCCGAACGCGATCTCGGCCTTCCACCGCTTCGGCATCGAGGGGAACATGGAGGGCATCACTCTCGCCGAGCTCTCCACCGAGGTGCTGCAGTCGCGCAGCCCGGTCGACGAGTCCCTCCCGCTGGTGCTGATGGGCAGGGCGGCCTGGCGCTCGGACATGCAGGCACGCGGCGGCACGCTGTCGCTGCGCGCGGTACCGCTGACGGATCAGGAGGCCCGCACCGGCGCGGTGATCCTGGTGCGCGACGTGACCGAGCTGCGCCGTCGGGAACGGGAGCTCATCACCAAGGACGCGACGATCCGCGAGGTCCACCACCGGGTCAAGAACAACCTGCAGACGGTGGCGGCGCTGCTGCGCATGCAGTCACGGCGGATGAAGACCGACGAGGCGCGCGAGGCACTGGCCGAGGCGATGCGTCGGGTCTCGACGATCGCACTGGTCCACGAGTCGCTGTTGCAGGGCTCGCAGGAGGCGGTGCATTTCGACGAGGTCATCGACCGGTGCCTGCGGCTGGCGGTTGATGCCGCGAGCGCGACCGTCCATCGAGCGGGGACCCCGCGGCTGGCCGATGCCCAGGTCGAGGTGCGCACGCAGAAGATCGGCCGGGTCGGATCGATCCGGGCGGAGGAGGCGACTCCGTTGGCACTGGTCGTCACCGAGCTGGCCACCAACGCGGTCGAGCACGGTCTCTCGGAGACCGGGGGCACGCTCACCATCCACAGCGAGCGCACCGGCTCCCACCTGATCATCTCCATCGAGGACGACGGCAGGGGGATGGGGGCGGCCAAGCCGACCGGGCTGGGCACCAATATCGCGCTGACGCTGGTGCAGGGGCAGCTGGGCGGGACGCTCACCTGGGAGAGCCTCGACGACGGGGGGACCCGGGCAGTGGTCGAGGTCTACCTGGACCCGCTCACGCTCTGAGTCCTTCCGTGCGGAGCGGGCTCCGGCGCGCGGCGACGCGAAGGAAGGATGCGTCGCCGCGGTGAGGGATCAGCCGGCGCGGCGAGCGCGCGCGTTGCGGCGCTTGAGGGAGCGGCGCTCATCCTCGGACAGGCCGCCCCAGACTCCGGAGTCCTGGCCGGTCTCAAGGGCGAACTTGAGGCACGCCGTCATGACGTCGCACTTCTGGCACACCGCCTTCGCCTCCTGGATCTGCGTGATCGCCGGCCCGGTGTTCCCGATCGGGAAGAACAGCTCGGGATCATGGTTGAGGCACTCGGCACGGTGGCGCCAGTCCATCGTCACTCTCTCTTTCCAGGACGCCACGCCCCACCCCGTGGGGCGCGACGCGGCGAGGGTCGCTCCCACAGGGGGCGTTCTCGGGTCTCTGGCTCGTTGCTGCGGCACCGGGAATTCGAGATCTCCGCGGTGTCCGCCGGCGAGGCGAGCCGTCATCCATTCTCTGGGGCGGTCGCGGCGTCGACAAGGGCCTGGCTGTGGGAGCCTGGTGGCACTTCCCACACCCGCTGAGCCGGGGCCGTCAGCGCCGTGATGCCGGGCACGAAGACGTTGCGTCCTGACGGGGAAAGTGCTTCTCACCCGGCCGATGGCGCCGCCTCTTTCGGGAGCATGCCGTGCCGCTACAGTGCCACCATGCCCTCCGATCCCCAATCCTCCGTGCGCGCCGTCGATGCCGAGGATCCCGGCCTGCGCCCCCGCACCGTGGTCGCCGCTCTGCTCGCCGTCGAGGCCCTCCTGCTCGCGGCCACGGCCACTTACTGCTTCGTCGGGGTCTCCGGTGGGATCCTGAACGCACGGTTCGGGATGGGGCTGGGGGTGTTCCTGCTCCTGTTCGCCCTGGGTCTCGGGGTGGCGGCACGCTCGATCCTGGCGAAGGGACGCTTCGGACTCGGATTCGGGATCACCTGGCAGCTGTTCCAGGCATTGACCGGGGCGAGCCTGCTGCGCGGATCGCTGTACTGGCAGGGCGCGCTCGCCCTGCTGCTCGCCGTGGTGCTGTTCGTGCTGCTGACCCGATTGGTGCGCTCCACGCCGTTGCCAGGAGGGGAGCGCTGAGCTGCGCAGCCATGCTCGTCGAGCGCGCAGTGCATGCTCCCTGCGCGGCGAATGCGGACGAACAGGCCCCGCACCGCGGCATTCCGGTGCGGGGCCTGCTCCTCCCACTGCGTGCGCAGTGCACCCCTTCGAGCAGAGGTGCTCGCGACCCGCGGTCAGTCCGCGTCGGCCAGTGCGGCCGCGGGAGCGGTGCGGGCCGCGGCACGGCCCGGCAGCACGGAGGCCACGGCTCCGGCACCCACCGCGAGCAGCAGCACCAGGCCCACCTTCCCCCACGGGATGGTGATCGAGACCGGGTAGGCCGACCCCAGCAGGGCCTGGATCCCCAGGACGCCGTAGATGCTGCCGATCACGATGCCCAGCACCGCCCCGACCAGGGCGAGCAGCACTCCCTCCCAGCCGAGCATTGCCCGCATCTGCCGGCGTGTGGTGCCCAGCGCGCGCAGCAGCGCGTTCTCACCGGTGCGTTCGACCACTCCCAGGCTCAACGTGTTCGCGACCCCGACCAGCGCCACCAGCACCGCCACTGCGAGCAGCGCGACGGTGATACCCAGCAGGATCTGCAGGATCTGCCCGTACATCTCCCGCTCGACGCCGCCGAAGTCCGCTGAGACCGAGACGAAGCCTTCGCCCACCGTCACGTCGTCCACAGCATCGATCAGGCCGTAGGTGTCCACGCCCTGACGCTCCGCGGTGCCGGGATCGGCGAAGTCGCCTATCACCACGGGAGTGGACGCCTCACCGACGAGGAGCTCGAGCGTGGCGGGGGTGACCAGGGACATCTGCAAGTTGGCATCGACCTGGACACGCAGCTCATGGGGAGAGCCATCGGCATCTCTAACCTCCAGGACCTCCCCATCGGTGACCGAGAAGCGCTCCGAGCGCTCCTGCCCGAGCAGGACCACCCCGTCCACCAGCTCCTCGGCCATGCCCGGTCGGTGCGAGATCTCCCGCACGGCCTCCGGTGTGACGCCGAACAGGGTCATCGGCTCCGGGACCCCGACCTGGATGTCGCCACGGGCACTCTGAGAGGTGGAATCGATGCCGTCGATCGCCGAGATCTGCTCCGCAGCGTTCTGCGGCATCTGATCAGCGGAGATGAGGAGATCGATCGGACGGCGTGAGTCCAGCTCCGAGGTGAGCGTCGCCTCAGCGGTCTGCGCGCCGACCGCCATCATCGTCATCAGCGTGGTGCCGATCAGCAGCGCGGCGATCGTGGCCGCACTGCGCCGCGGGTTGCGTGCCACATTGGAGCTGGCGATCGCCGCAGGCAGGCCACCGATCCGGCCCATGGCCTTCCCGACCGCTGCGGACAGCGGACGGGTGAGGGTGACCAGGGTGAGCAGCACCCCGGTGAAGCTGATCACGCCACCGGCCATCGCCGCCAGAATGCCGAGCGTGGCCGTGCCGGCCAGCGCGAGCGCCGTGCCACCTCCGAGCAGCGCGATGCCGAGCACGATGGCGAGGATCCCGAGGATGCCACGCGCCCCGAGACCGCGGCGGAGCACGGGCGGGACCGGACGCAGTGCCTGCAGCGGAGTCACGCGTGTTGCTGCACGCATGGGCGCGAGGCTCGCCCCCAGCGTGATCATGAGGCCCGCACAGATCGGCAGCAGCACCGACCAGAGGGTGATGGGGACGAGCATCAGCCCCTCCAGCCAGCCGAACCCGGCGGCACCGGCGAGCGCGGCCTGCGCGAGCAGGTGCCCGCCGAGCATGCCGAGGCCGGAGCCGATCAGTCCCACCATCAGCGACTCACGCAGCACCACGCCGCGCACCTGGCCACGGGTCGCGCCGAGGGTGCGCAGCAGAGCGAGACTGCGCGTGCGCTGAGCGATCGTGACCGCGAAGGTGTTCGCGATGACGACGGCGCTGGTGAAGAGGGCGATGACCACGAACACGGCGAGCATCATCCGCAGAGCCCCGAAGCCCTGCATGAAGTTGCCGGCCGCTTCGTCCTCGGCCTCCTGGACAGTGCGGACAGAGAGAGTGTCGGAGTCGGTCCTCGCCGCGATGTCTGCTGGATCGGCGCCCTCGGGAACGGTGGCGAGCCAGATGTCGGTGTCCGTCCCGGCGGCGGGACCGAGCAGTGTCTCGGCGTTCGCCTCGGAGACCAGCACCCGCGGCGTTCCGCCGAACACCGCGCCGCGGGGCATCGGGGCG
Organism: Brachybacterium sp.; assembly: GCA_030451965.1. Lineage (GTDB taxonomy): Bacteria > Actinomycetota > Actinomycetes > Actinomycetales > Dermabacteraceae > Brachybacterium. The sequence goes on from JAKDNE010000008.1 coordinate 22,721, forward strand.
ATGCCGACCACGGTCAGGTCAACGGGGTCACCGCTCATCGACATGTCTGCGGGCAGGGTGACGGTGTCGCCGAGGGTGACGTCGAGCGCCTTCGCAGCGGCGGTGTCCAGGACGACCTCGGAGTCAGAGGAGGCCGGCGCACCCTCTGAGAGGGCGTCGTCCCCGACTGCGCCCGGTGGCAGCATGGCGGCCGAGACGAAGAGGCTGCTGCTGGATTCCGAGCTGAGCTCGAGAAAGCTCCACAGCTGGGGCCACACCGTATCGACCCCTTGGACCTGTGGCGCCTCGAGCGGTTCCGTGGTGCTCCACTGCTCATCGGTGAGCTCACGGGTGATCTCGAGGTCGGCGCCCGAGTAGGACTGCGTGGCCTGGGAGCGCAGGGAGGCCTGCATGAGGTTCCCAGCCACCACCATCACGGCGACGAAGGCGCAGGACAGCGCGATGGTGATGACGGCGGCGAAATGCCGGCGCAGCGGGGTGAGCGTGAGATGTGCACGGCGCGCCATCAGCGGGCACCTCGCAGGTCCTCATCGGAGGCGATGCGACCGTCGGCGAGCGTGACGATGCGATCGGCGCGCTCGGCAGCGTCGCGCTCGTGGGTGACCATGACGACGGTCTGGCCGAACTCGTCCACGCTCAGCCGCAGGAAGTCCAGCACCTCCTCGGTGCTGCGGGAGTCGAGGTTCCCGGTGGGCTCGTCGGCGAAGACGACCGCGGGCGAGGTCACCAGTGCGCGCGATATCGCGACCCGCTGGATCTGACCGCCGGAGAGCTGCGAGGGCAGGTGGGAGAGACGGTCGGTGATGCCGAACGCGGAGGTGAGGGTCTCCAGCCAGGCACGGTCCACGCGCCGCCCGGCGAGCTCGAGCGGCAGCAGGATGTTCTGTTCAGCGGTCAGCATCGGCAGCAGGTTGAAGGACTGGAAGACGAATCCGATCTGCTCCCGGCGCAGCCTCGTCAGCGCGTCGTCGTCCAGCGCGGTGATCTCGGTGCCATCGAGCATTATCGATCCGGAGTCGACGGTGTCGAGCCCGGCGAGCACGTGCAGCAGCGTGGACTTGCCCGAGCCGGAAGGGCCCATGATCGCGGTGAACGCGCCAC
>JAKDNE010000207.1 GCA_030451965.1 Brachybacterium sp.
ACGCTGATTCCGGTGGCCGTGGCGGCCGCGGCCCTGCTCGCCGTGGTCCCGCTGAACCGGGCGGGCCGGGAGGGTCTGGCGTTCACGGCGACCATCGCTGCGATCACCGGCGCTTCTCTCGCCCTGTTCGGCGGGCTGTTCCCCTACGTCCTACCGGCCACGAACGATCCCGCGAACTCGCTGACCGTCGCCAACGCCTCCTCGACCGAGCACACCCTGACGGTGATGCTGGTGGCGCTCGGCATCCTGCTGCCGATCGTCCTCGCCTACATGATCTGGACGTACCGGGTGTTCCGACACCGGATCACCGATGACGGCTCCCCCGCCCCCGGCTCCGGACTGCTCGAGACGGCGAAGCAGGGCTACCGGAACACCTTCGAGCAGAACTGATGGAGGAGTCCGCGAGGCGCCGCCGGCCGCCGCTGGATCCGCGTCTGGTGCGCGAGGTCTCGGCGGCGCGGAGGCATGTGGCGCGCACGGTGGCGCTGGGTCTGGTGCAGGCCGGCTGCGTCATCGTCACCGCGCTGGTGATCGCCCGCCTCGGTTCCCGGCTGCTCGTCGAGCGCGCCGTCCCGCAGGAGGCGCCCGGGCTGTTGCTCGTGCTGGTCGCGGCGCTCGCGGTCCGCGCCGGTGCGGTCCTGCTCGAGGAGGCGACGGCCCACCGGGCCGCGACCTCCGCGATCAGCGAGCTGCGCGGGCGGATCGTCGGCCATGCCGCGCGGCTCGGCCCTCGTGCGGGCGCCGGTCGGGGCGCGGATCTCACGGCGCTGGCGACCACGGGCATCGAGAACCTGCGGCCCTATCTGGTGGGCTACGTGCCGCAGCTGCTGCTGACCCTCACGGTGACCCCGCTGTGCCTGCTGACCATCGGCCTGCTGGATCCGCTCAGCGCCGTGATCGCGATCGTCACCCTGCCGCTGGTGCCGTTGTTCATGGTCCTGGTGGGGAAGCTGACGGTGGGCCGCTCCGAGAAGCTCATCACGGATATGCGCTCCCTCTGGTCCCAGCTGCTGGATCTGGTGGACGGACTGCCCACCCTGCGGGCCCTGGGCCGCGAGAAGGGTCCGGAGGCGACCGTGCGACGGCTCGGCGAGCGCCATCGCACCTCCGCCATGGGTTCCCTGCGCTACGCCTTCCTCTCCTCGATGGTGCTCGAGCTGTTGGCCACCCTGTGCGTGGCGCTGATCGCCGTGGGCATCGGCATGCGCCTGGTGTACGGCGAGATGGACCTGGCCCCGGCTCTCGCGGTGCTGGTGCTGGCCCCGGAGGTGTACCAGCCGCTGCGCAACGTCGGCTCCCGGTACCACGCCTCCACCGACGGGCTGGCGGCCGTGGACGCCGCTTTCACCGTGCTCGACGAGGAGCCGCCGACGGACGGGGACCTCCTCGCTCCCGACCTGCGGACCTCCTCCCTCGCCCTGCGCGGCGTCTCGGTGCGTTCGCGCGACGGCATGGCCCCGCACCGCGCTGATCTCACGGTGCGACCGGGGAGGGTGCTCGCGCTGACCGGCCCCTCGGGCGCGGGGAAGACGACCGCGGCGCAGGTCCTGCTCGGGCTGCTGCCGGCCGACGAGGGACACGCCGAGATCGTCGCCGCCGACGGCACCGCGATGCCCGTCGACGCCCTTGCGCGGCACAGCCTCTGGGAGCAGGTGGCCTGGTTGCCCCAGCGCCCGGTGCTGCCACCGGGGACGATCCGCTCCGTGCTCGCCGGGGCGCGGCCCGCTGCCGGACAGTCCGAGCTGGAGCGGGCGGCCGCGGTGACCGGGTTGGACGCGGTGATCGCCGAGCGCGGCTGGGACGCGGACCTCGGACGGGCCGGACGCGGCATCTCCCTCGGCGAGCGGCAGCGCCTGGCGCTGGCCCGAGCAGTGCTCTCCCCCGCGCCGCTGGTGGTGCTCGACGAACCCACTGCGCATCTCGACGGCGCCACCGAGCAGGTGGTGCTCGAACTCATCGCCGCGCTGCGCGATGCAGGCCGCACCGTGGTGGTGATCGCCCACCGCTCCCGGCTGGTCGACCTCGCCGACGAGGTGGCCGATGTGGCGACCGGACACGTGGGGGCAGACCGATGAGCGCGCCCTCCTCCCCCGCCCTGCGGCAGGCGATGCAGGCGCTCGAGATCCCCCGCACCCGGTTGCTCGCCGCAGTGCTCGCCTCGCTGGCGACGCTCGGGTCCGCCTTCGCCCTCGCCGCGGTCGCCGCCTACCTCGTCACCCGTGCCTGGACGATGCCGCCGGTCCTGGATCTCACCGTCGCCGTGGTGGCGGTGAGGGCGCTCGGAGTGTCCCGGGGAGCATTCCGCTGGCTCGAACGGATGCTCACCCATGACGTCGCCCTGCGGGGCGTGGTCTCCCTGCGCACGAACCTGTTCACCACGCTCGCCGCTCGCACCGACGACGCCCTGACCCGGCTGCGTCGAGGCGATCTGCTGGCCCGCCTCGGGGACGACGCCCAGGAGCTCGGCGACCACGTCATCACCGCTCTGGTGCCGACGCTGGTCTCGGTGGTGATGGCGGTGACGGTGCTCGCGACCTTCGCGCCGCTGTCCCTGACCGCCGCGTCGGTGATGCTCGCCGCCCTGGTCCTCGCGAGCGTGCTCGCCCCGCTGGCCGCCCACCGTGCGGCGACGATCTCCGAGCAGGCGGTGCTCACCACCCGCGCCGGGGTCAGTGCGCAGACCCTGGAGATCCTCGACGACGCCACCTCCCTGCGCGTGGAGGGACGGCTCGACGGGTCGCTCGCCGAGCTGCAGCAGCGACAGGCGGACCACGACGCCGCGATCGATCGGGCGGCGGTGCCCGCGGCGGTGGCCTCCGCCGCGGTGCCGCTGACGATGATCCTGGCGGTGACCGGTTCCCTGCTGGCGGCCGGGACCCTGTGGGCGAGCGGTGGGGCGTCGGCCGGCCAGATCGGCGTGCTGCTCCTGCTGCCGCTGTCCTCCTTCGAGGCGGCCACAGCCCTGCCTGCCGCGGCCTCGCAGCACGCCAGGTCCCAGGCGGCGGCGGAGCGTCTGGCCGAGCTGGTCGGGCCGTCTGCGCCGGTGCGGGCGTCCACCGTCCCGGCCCCCACGCGGCCCGCGGCGGCCGACCTGCGCGCGGTGGGGCTCACCGCCGGCTGGTCCCCGCAGGCGCCCCGGGTGCGGGCGCTGGATCTCGAGCTCCCGGCCGGGTCGCGGCTGGCGGTCCTCGGCGCCTCCGGCAGCGGGAAGTCCACCCTGCTGGCCACCCTCGCCGGGCTGCTGGACCCGCTGGCCGGACACGTCGAGCTCGACGGCCGGGACCTCGCCGCCCTCGATCCTGCCGCGGTGCGGGCGGGAGTGACGATGTTCGCCGAGGACTCCCACGTCTTCGCCACCACGGTGAGGGAGAACCTGCGGGTGGTGCGCGGCGACCTCGCCGACGAGGAGATCCGGGCGGCGCTGATGGCGGTGGGCCTGGTCGAGTGGGTCGCGGCGCTGCCGCACGGCCTGGACACGATGCTCGGTCCGGACGGCACCACCATCTCGGGTGGGGAGCGGCGACGGCTGCTGCTGGCCCGCGCCGTGGTGCGCGGTGGACCGGTGCTGCTGCTGGACGAACCCACCGAGCACCACGACACCGCCCGTGGCGACGCACTGCTGCGCGCCCTGCTGAGCCCGCAGGACACCTCGCTGGTGCCCGCGAGCAGTACCGTCGTGGTGGTCACCCACCGCATCGAGGCGATCCCTGCAGGGACCTCGATCCTTCGACTCGAGGACCACCGATGACCTCTCCTTCCCCGTCGACCGTTCCGCTCTCCCGGGGTGACCGCGCCCGGATCCAGGACCTCGGCAGCGCCGTCCTCGCCGGCGGCGAGACCGAGGATCTGCTGGACCTGCTGCTCCAGTCGGCCCGCAGGGATCTCGCCGCGCGCAACGCGGTGCTGGTGATGCCGCTGACGACGGACCGCTGGGCTGTGGAGATGGTCGACGGGGCTGACGCGACCGACCTGCTGGGTTCCGAGGTCCCCGTGGACTCCCCCACCGGTCGCGCCCTGCACCGAGCCGATGCGGACGCCCTCGAGGCGATCTCCACCCTGGTGATCGATCCAGGGTCCAGTCCCGCACTGCTGGGCGTGGTGGATGCGGCCGAGCACGGTCTGGGTCTGCTCGCGGTGCTGCGGACGCCGGACTCCGCCTCGTTCACCGCGGCGGACCGCGAGCGGCTCGACGCGCTGGCCGGCCTGATCGCGCTCACCCTGCGCGCCCCCTCGCTGGGAGCCAGCACCGAGATCGACGACGAGCGAAGCCGCATCGCCCGCGATCTCCACGACCTCGCGATCCAGGAGCTGTTCGCCGTCGGGATGGAGCTGGAGGCGATGGTGAACTCGCTCGAGGCACCGGGCATGACCCCGTCGAACGCCCGGATCCGCAGCTCGGTCGCGACCTCCGTGCAGGGGGTCGAGAATGCGGTCGCGCAGATCCGGCAGATCGTGCAGTCACTGCGTCGGGAGCGCACCGCCGCGACGCTCACCGAGGAGCTGCGGCACGAGGTGGGGCTGGCCACGGCGGGCCTCGGCTTCGTCCCCTCGATGCGACTGCCCCCGCATCCGGCGGAGATGGACGCCGAGCTGCCGCCGGAGATCGCGGAGGACGTCGTGGCCGTGGTGAGGGAGTGTCTGGCCAACGCGGCCCGCCATGCGCATGCCACCGCGGTGGCGGTCTCGGTGAGCGTCTTCTCGGAGGGCGTGGATCGGGTGGTGCAGGTCAACGTCTCCGACAACGGTCGCGGGATAGACCCCTCCGTGCAGCGCCGCAGCGGGCTGGCGAACATCTCCTCGCGGGCCCGCCGCCACTACGGCTGGGTGGATGCGCTCAATCTCGAGCCGGGCACCATGGTCTCCTGGCGGGTCACTCTGCCGGTCAGCTGAGCGGCTTCCAGCCGGCCCGTCGCCGGGCCGCGACCATCGCGGCCACCTGGGTGCGGCGCTGCATGTCGAAGGCCTGCAGGATCACGGTGACGCGATTCTTCACGGTCTTCTCCGCGATGCCGAGCGCCTCGGCGATCTCACGGTTGGAGTGCCCGTCGCCGATCAGCTCCACGATCCGCTGATCGCTCTCGGAGAGGTCCGGCCCCTCCTCGGCATGGTCGGCCGGCCAGACCGCCTTGCCGCTGTGGACCGCCCTGATCGCCTCGACGATCTCCTGCGAGCGGGCAGACTTCAGCATCAGGCCGGAGGCACCGGCAGCCTTGGACTCGCGCAGTGCGGCGTCGTCGTCGAAGCTGGTGAGCACCAGCATCCGCTGCTCGGGATCGAGCTCTCGCGCCGACTTCATCACCTCGATGCCGGTGCCGTCGGGCAGCTGGAGATCGACCACCAGCACCTCGGGGCGGATCGCGGGCAGGCGACGGTTCGCCTCGGCCACCGAGGAGGCCTCCCCGATCACCCGCAGCGACTGGCTGGCATCGATCACGGTGACGATGCCCCGACGGAGCACCTCATGGTCATCCACCAGCATCACGCGGATCGGGTCGGGCTGTTCGGTCGCTGTCACAAAGCGTCCTTCCTCACATCGTCCTGCGCTGACATCGGGGGCAGAAATGACTGCTCCGCCCCTGGTAGATCACTCGTCGCAGCAATCTACCGCACCGTGGGCACGGCTGACCCTCGCGCCCGTAGGCGGCGAGCGATCGGGCGAAGTACCCGCTGCGTCCGTCGACGTTCACGTACAGCGCGTCGAAGCTGGTGCCGCCCACCTCCAGTGCCCTCTCCATCACTTCGCGAGCGTCGCGGAGGATCGCGAGCGCCCGGCGCTGACTGAGCACGGTGCCGGGGGTGTCGTAGCGGGTGCGTGCCATCCACAGTGCCTCATCGGCATAGATGTTCCCGATCCCGGAGACCAGCTGCTGGTTCAGCAGCAGGGTCTTCACGCCGCTGCGCCGGGTGCGCAGGAGGCGGGCGATACCGGGGAGGTCCGCAGCAGGATCGAGCAGGTCACGGGCCACGTGGGCGGCATCGGCCGGGAGCAGGGCGTCGGGACTCCCCATCGCGGCGAGCGCCCCGTCGGCCGTCTCGAGAAGCGGGCTGGTCCACAGCCCGCCGAAGAGG
>JAKDNE010000208.1 GCA_030451965.1 Brachybacterium sp.
CGCACGATCGGGTTGGACAGGGTGCCGATGCCCTCGATCGTGATGTCGACGGTGGAGCCGACGGGGACGGTGCGCACGCCGGCGGGGGTGCCGGTGAGCACCAGGTCGCCGGGCAGCAGGGTGACGACGGCGGAGATCTCGGCGATCAGATCGGCGACCGAGCGGACCATGTCCGCGGTGGAGCCCAGCTGGGCGGTCTCGCCGTCGACGGTGCTGGAGATCGCGAGGGCGGAGTGGTCGAGATCAGTCTCGATCCACGGCCCGATCGGGCAGGAGGTGTCGAAGGCCTTGGCGCGGAACCACTGGTTCTCCGCGCGCTGGGCGTCCCGCGCGGTGAGGTCGTTGGCGCAGGTGTATCCGAGCACGTGATCCTCGACCTGCTCGGGGGTGAGGTCCTTGGCCATCCGCTTGATGACCACGGCGAGCTCGGCCTCGAGGCTGACCTCCTCGGAATAGGCGGGCATCACGACGGGGTCGCCGGGGCCGACGACCGCCGTGTTGGGCTTGAGGAAGAGCAGCGCCTGCTCGGGCAGCTCGTCCCCCATCTCGGCGGCGTGGGCGGCGTAGTTCCGCCCCACGCACACCACCTTCGAGCGCGGGATGACGGGCGCCAGCAGGCGCACGTCCTCCAGCGGCACGATGGTGCCCGTGGGGCGGATCTCTGTGTACAGGGGGTCCCCGGTGATCCCGTAGACCATGTCCTGGCCGTCCTTGGACTGGACGATGCCGTACATGGGGTCGTCACCGGTGGTGAATCGAGCGATGCGCATACGCGCCAGTCTAGGTCGTCGAGATCAGTTGATCTCGTCGGCCACCTCGATGTCGAAGTTGACCTCGCCGTCCTCGACGGAGGTGACGGCCACGAAGACATCGATGGTCTCGCCCCCGTCGCTGAGGACACAGGTCATCTCGGCGCCCTCCTCGGCGGGGAGGTCCTCGGGGCAGGTGACGTCCTCGGGCTCCTGACCGACCATCTCGGTGAGCTGATCGTTGATCTGAGTCTCGATGTCCTCGGCAGGGATGGACCCGCCGCCCAGGAAGCCACACCCGGCGAGCGCGAAGGTGGCGGCCGCAGCGAGCACGAGAGGGCGGGCGAGGGTACGGCGACGGTTCAGCATGGGGGCTCCTGTTCGAGGTGCGGGCGCCGCGCAGATCTTCGCGACCGGTGGCGCCCGGATGTTCCCCTCCATCGTGAAGCAGACCCTCGGAGGCGGCGTTGGGGAGCTCTCCCCATCGACGGCTCCGGCGTGAGCTCACCAGTTCCGGGCTCACCGCTCCGAGTCGTCCAGCAGCATCGAGCGGATCCGCAGCTCCGCCTCCCGCCGGCTGACGCCTTCCCGTGCCTCCTGCGCCAACGGATGACCAGAACCCGGCTCCGGTGTGATCTCCGGAGGAAGCCGGCCGGGGACCCTCACCCGCATCGGGGCCGAGAGCGAGCCCTCATGACCCGGCAGTTCGCTGGCCAGGGTGCCGCGGTAGTCGCCGCGGAAGCGCGGATGCTCCCAGTGCTCCACCAGATCGAGGTAGTCATCCTCGCTGACCCGTACCCACAGCTGGTGGACGAGCCGCGCCTGCTCCCCCACGACGGGGAGGGACAGGTATCCAGTCAGGTAGCAGTCGACCGAACGGCCATTGTCGATCAGGCACAGCTCATCGGTGGACCGGGTGCGGATCAGCTGATCCCAGGCACTCATCCTCAGGAATGCTTCGGGGCGGGCGTACTCGATCAAGGGCCAGGGGTGTGCCTCGGTGCCGTCGGCCCCCTCATGGCGGCGGCCGCAGCCGGCGCAGTCATAGTCGATGCCTGGCATCTTCCTCGCTCCTCCCCACCTGCGGCGCCCTGCCGCGGGGTCGAGACCACGCTAGGAACCACCGGTGGCTCGGGGCCACGGCGGGCGGGCTGATGGGGATGACGGCCAGGTGGGGAGGAACCGTGGGACTCGTAGGATGGTGCGGTCATCCGCCCCGCGCACCAGGAGGTCCCCGTGAGCACGCCGTCCCTCGCCGCTCCGCTGCGCATGCTGTCGGTCGCCCAGGCCGGGAACGCCCGCCGCGCGCACGAGGAACGCGCCGACGCCCTCACCGCCTCCCACCGCGCACGCAGGGCCCGGGGCGAGAAGCACGCGGTCGAGGACTTCCTGTTCACCTACTACCCCTTCTCCGCCGCTCGGCTGCGTCGTTGGCACCCGGGCTGGGAGCTCGCCTACGACGGGAAGGCCGACGTCGACGAGGCCGGGACGAGCCTGATCGCGGACGTCGACGAGGCCGGACACCGCTCCTGGTACCTCGATACCTCCGACGACCAGCCCGGCCCGGTGGTCCGGCGCCGCGCGGACGTCGCTCGATTCCTCGACGAGCGTGGTGACGCGCTCGGCTTCATGTCCCGGCTGCTCTCAGCGTCCTCGCTCACTCGACGGCGGCCGGAGTTCGGCTGCTTCGGCCTGCACGAGTGGGCGATGGTGCATCGCGTGGTCGACGGCGAGCAGCGCCACGAGGACCTGCCGCTGCGGCTCTCCCCGGCGGAGACCGACGCGGTGGTGGAGCGGGAGAGACTGGTGTGCTCCCACATCGACGCCTTCCGGTTCTTCACCCCGTCCGCCGCCCCGCGCAATGCCCTGGAGCCCACTCGCGCCTCACAGGTCCAGAACGACAATCCGGCCTGTCTCCATGTCGGGATGGACCTCTACAAGTGGGCCATGAAGCTCACGCCGCTGGTGCCCTCCTCACTCGTGCTGGACTGCTTCGAGCACGCCCGCGAGACGCGGGTGCTGGACATGGAGGCGAGTCCGTACGACGTGCGACCGCTCGGATACGGCGTGGTGGCGATCGAGACGCCTGCAGGCAAGGCCGAGTACGTGCGTCGCCAGCGGGCGCTGGCCGCCAGGGCCGATGCGCTGCGACAGCAGCTGTCGGCGGTCATCGCGCCGCTCGACGAGGACCGTCGTGATCTTCGCGGGGAGTTCGGCACCGTCTGACCTGCCTGGCAGACTGGGATCATGTCGATCCTGATGCCGTTCCTGCCCGAGAGCTCCGCCGACGCCGGACAGGACGCCATCGTCGACGGTTTCGTCGAGGCTCAGGAGTCCGTCGGCCGCACCCTCTACCCGCACCAGGAGGAGGCGCTGCTGGCGATCGCGGCCGGTGACCACGTCATCGCCGCCACCCCGACCGGGTCCGGGAAGACCACGATCGCGTACTCCGCGATCTTCGCCGCCATGGCCCGCGGGGAGCGCTCGTATTACACCGCCCCGATCAAAGCACTGGTGAGCGAGAAGTTCTTCGACCTGGTCTCCCATTTCGGGGCCGAGAACGTGGGCATGATGACGGGCGACTCGGCGGTCAACCACGACGCCCCGATCATCGTGTGCACCGCCGAGATCTTCGCCAACCATGCCCTGCGCGACGGCGCCGGCAGTGACGTGGGCCTGGCGGTGATGGACGAGTTCCATTACTACGGTGACCCGCAGCGCGGCTGGGCCTGGCAGGTCCCCCTGGTCGAGCTTCCCCACTGCCAGTTCGTGCTGATGAGCGCGACCCTGGGCGATGTGACGCGCTTCGTCGAGGACCTCACCGAGCGCACCGAGCGGGATGTGAGCGTCATCGACGATGCCGCGCGTCCGGTGCCGCTGGACTTCCGCTGGTCGCTCGATCCGCTGCCGGAGACGATCGAGACGATCCTCACCGATCGTGATGCGCCCGTCTACATCGTCCACTTCACCCAGAAGGACGCGCTCGAGCAGGCCCAGGCACTGCAGGGCCAGAAGATCCTCGGTACCGAGGAGAAGGTGCGGATCCGCGAGATCATCGGGGACTTCCGTTTCTCCAAGGGCTTCGGCCAGATCCTCTCCCGCCTGGTGCGCGAAGGCATCGGGGTCCATCACGCCGGGATGCTCCCGAAATACCGGCGCCTGGTGGAGAAGCTCGCCCAGTCCGGGCTGCTGAAGATCATCTGCGGCACCGACACCCTCGGGGTGGGTATCAACGTGCCGATCCGCACCGTGCTGCTGACGGGGCTGGCGAAGTTCGACGGCAAGCGGATGCGGCTGCTGAACGCACGGGAGTTCCATCAGATCGCGGGCCGTGCGGGGCGCGCCGGCTTCGACACCATCGGCCACGTCGTGGTGCAAGCGCCGACCTGGACCATCGAGTTCGAGAAGGAGCGGGCCAAGCATCGGGCGCGGGAGGAGTCGGGCAAGGTCTCCAACAATGCCAAGAAGCGCAAGAAGGAACCCAAGCCACGGATCCCCGAGGGCGCGGTCTCCTGGTCCGAGGCGACCATGACCAAGCTGGTGGAGAACGCGCCGGAGCCGCTGCGCCCGCACCTGAAGATCACTGCGTCCATGGTGCTGTCCCTGATCTCCCGACCGGGTGATGCGATCTCCTCGGGCCGCCACCTGATCATGACCAGCCATCAGACGACGGGCCAGAAGCTGTCGCTGGTCAAGGACGCCGTGGAGATCTTCCGCGGACTGCGGGATGCGGAGATCATCGAGGTGCTCGAGGCGCCCGACCACCTCGGGCGGCGCTTCGCGCTGGTCGAGGACCTGCAGCTGGACTTCACCATGAACCAGCCGCTGGCCCCCTTCGCGATCGCGATGATCGATTCGCTCGACGAGGAGTCCGACTCCCTCACCCTCGATACCGTCTCGATCCTCGAAGCGATCCTCGAAGATCCCCGGCAGATCCTCCTCGCACAGCAGAACTCCGCCAAGGGCGAGCTGCTGGCGGAGCTCAAGGCCGACGGGGTCGAGTACACCGAGCGGATGGCACGGCTGGACGAGGTGTCCTGGCCGAAGCCGCTCGAAGAGGATCTGGAGGCGGCCCTGGAGATCTATGCGCGCTCTCGGCCGTGGGTGCCGGCGGACGACCTCTCCCCCAAGTCCGTGGTCCGCGAGATCTACGAGACGGGGCAGACCTTCAGCGAATTCGTGCAGCGCTACGGTCTGCAGCGGTCCGAAGGCATCGTGCTGCGCTATCTCTCCGACGCCTACCAGGCGATGCGCCGCACCATCCCCCAGGAACTGCGCACCGAGGGACTCGAGGACATGATCGAGTGGCTCGGCGTGCTGGTGCGGGGCATCGACTCCTCGCTGCTGGACGAATGGGAGGCCCTCACCCACCCGGAGGCCCTCGAGGAGGACGCCGCCTCCGAGATCCGGCCCAGCACTCCGCGGGGGCTCTCGGCGCAGACGAAGGTGCTGCGCACGATGGTGCGGGCCGCCATGTGGCAGCGCATCGAGCTCTTCGCGTTCGAGCGAGAGGCGCGTCTGGCTGAGCTCGACAGCGCCTCCGGTTGGGACCGGCCGCGCTGGGCCGCGGTGATGGATGAGTACTACGACACCTACGACGACGTCGGCATCGACGGCCCCGCCCGCTCCCCCCAAGTGCTGCAGATCTCCGAGGAGTCGAAGGTATGGAGGATCCGGCAGGCGTTCGCCGACCCCGACGGCAACCACGATTGGGCGATCGAGGCAGAACTGGACCTCGAGGCGACCGACGAGACCGGAGAACCGGTGCTCGCCATCACGCACGTCGGGACGGCGGAGACCCGGCCCTGAGAAGCACGACAGGCCCGCGACCCGAAGGGCGCCGGCCTGTCGTGAACGTTCCGCCGCGCGGTGCGGATCAGCCCGGGATCACTGCGGGTTGATCTCCACGAACTTCGCGGAGTAGGCCTGCGGATTGATCTCCACCTGCGGATTGATCTCCACCTGCGGATTGATCTCCACCTGCGGATTGATCTCGACCTGCGGGTTGATCTCGACCTGCGGGTTGATCTCCACGAACTGCACGGAGGGCTTCTGCGGATTGATCTCGACGGCGGAGGCGGCGCCGGCCCCGGCGATTCCCAGCGCTACGCCGAGCGTCAACCCCCCGGCCAGCCGGGCTGCACGCCCCGTCCAGCGGCGACGTCGAGCGCTCTCGCCCGGCACATCATTGTCAGCAATCACAGCGATCGTCCTCTCGAGGAAAGATGGGCGGCGCGGAAATAAAGCCTGCCTCCCCCACAGGGTACCCTGCGTGAGATTCGGCACAAGCATCCG
>JAKDNE010000209.1 GCA_030451965.1 Brachybacterium sp.
CGAGCCACAGCGCATTCCGATCCCGCGGAGCGACCCCGCGGAGGTGGGTGTCACGGGCCGCCTCGCCGGGCCCTCGAGGGCCCCCGTGATGTGGTCGTCTGCTCCACCGTCGTCCAAGGAGCACTGGTGACACAGTGGGGAGGGCGGCCAGCGGCGGCGAGGGCTTCTGCGATGTCAGATGCGACCGGTCTCGTGGGCCCACATGGCGACCTCGACGCGGTTCCGAGCGCTGAGTTTTCGCATGAGGCTGGCGAGGTGGGCTTTGACGGTGCTCGGGGCGATGTACAGCGCGCCAGCGATCTCGTTGTTGGTGCGGCCTGTGGCGACATGCACGAGGACCTCCTCCTCGCGGGCGGTGAGCGGTTCTATCGGCTGCCTCGGTGGTGAGGCCTGTGCGTGGGCGAACGCTGCGAGCAGTCGGACGGTCACGCTGGGTGCGATCAGTGCGTCTCCGTCGGCGGCGGCGTGGATGGCCTGGGTCAGCAGGGTGGGTCCGGCATCTTTCAGCAGGAACCCGCGGGCACCGGCCTTGAGCGCCCCATGGACGTACTCGTCGAGGTCGAAGGTGGTGATGACCACGATCGGCAGGGGGTCGGTGACATCGGGCCCGGCGAGACGTCGGGTGGCTTCGATGCCGTCCATCAGCGGCATCCGGATGTCGAACAGGCCGACGTCGGGGTGCAGCTGGAGCGCCAGCCGGACTGCTTCGCGTCCGTCCGCGGCCGTGCCGACCACGTCGATGTCGGGCTGGGCATCGAGCAGCATCGTCAGGCCGGAGCGGACGATGGGCTGGTCGTCGGCGATGAGGACCCTGATGCTCATCGTGGCATCCCGGATCGGGGCAGGACCGCCTTGACCCGCCAGCCTCGCCCTGCGGTGGGGCCTGCGTCGAAGGTGCCGCCGAGCAGTGAAGCACGTTCCTGCATACCGACCAGGCCGTAGCCCGCTGGGGCACGTCCGCCAGCGCCGGCGGAGCCGTCGTCGTCGATGGTCAGCCGTACTCGGTCGGCGTCGCCTGTGACGGCGACGGTGACCCGGGTCGCGTCGCGGGCGTGCCGCCTGGCGTTGGTGACGGACTCCTGGGCCAGGCGGTAGATCGCGGCCCCGACCGCCGGGCTGAGGTCGTCGAACTGGCCGGAGAGTGTCACCGTGACGCGGGGACGCGTCTGGCCGTCAGTGGCTAGCTGCTCGACCTCGGCCATGCCGGGATGTGGCGCGAACTCGGTGTCCTGCACGGCGCGGAGCACGCCGACGATGGCGCGCAGCTCGGTGAGGGTGCGGGTCGCTGCGTCCTCGATGACGGCTAGGGCTTCGACGGCACGCTCGGGGTGGGAGGGTGCGATGGCGCGTCCTGCTTGCGCCTGGATGGCGATGCCCGAGACGTGATGGGCGACGGTGTCGTGGAGCTCGCGAGCGAGCAGTTCGCGTTCGCGGGCCTTGGCCTGGTCGATGTCGCGGATACGGGCCTTCGCGCGATAGCGGATCGCGGCGCCGAGCGCAGCGGCGAACAGGAAGAACGCGTATCCGGCGACCCTCTCTGCCGGGCCGGTCGGGTTGGCGATGAGGGTGATGGGCAGCCAGACCAGGATCACGGCCAGGCCGCTTGCGGCCTCTCGACCGGAGCCCCATCGGAAGAGGGAGTAGGTCAGGATCAGAGTGGCCGAGACGCTCGACGGCAGAGCGCCATCCGGACCCGTCACGATTCTGACGATGTCGACCATGCTCAACGTCCCGAAAGCCACCGCGACCGCGACGAGCGGGGACGTGCGTCGCCACAGCAAGGGGCCGAGGACCGCAAGGACTGCGAGCAGCAGCATCGGGCGCGGCGCCAGGTCCTGACCAAGGATGGCTTCCAGCACGGACCAGCAGATCAGCACCCCGACCAGGGCCCAGTCTCGAGGCCCTCTGCCCGGGGGGTCCGCGGGCCGAGGTTCACCCCACAGCGAGCGGAGCGCGTGGGGAACCATCTGCTCAGCCTAGACAGCCCGAGGGATCGGCAAATCCGCCGAAAGTACAAGAGCACGACTGTGCCAACGGCCAGGTCGACACAGGCTCCGGGGCTGATGTGCCCGCCGCCGGCATCCGGGAAGGTGGAAGCACCCATTCGAACACGCCAAGGAGCACTGTGATGAGAATACCTCGATCCCACACCGCACTGGAGGATCTGCGCATGCCCGTGCAGGCCGAACTCGCAGCCGCATGGACCAGCCTCATGCTTCTCTACATCTACGTCGACATCTTCCACTTCTTCAAGCCCGGCACGATCGACGACATCCTTGTCGGCATCGTCCATGAGTTCGACACCGGCCCGACCTTTGTCGCCCTTGCACTCACGCTCATGGCGGTCCCGGCCCTGATGGTGGTGCTGTCCATGACACTGCCCGCCCGTGTCAACCGCACCATCAACCTGGTCATCGCAACGCTCTACATCCCCGTCACGATCTACAACGCGGCAGGAGAGGAGTCCTGGGCCTACTCCTACTTCTACGGCCTCTCGATCGGACTCGAGGTGCTGCTCCTGGCCCTCATCCTGCGCTACGCCTGGACCTGGCCCCGCCGCGCCGCATCGCCGGCGCCCCCGGCAACCAGCTTCGACGGCGAGCCACATCGCACACCGCAGCAGGCCTGACTGCCCGTCCCGCCCGATCCCTCAAAAAGGTCCCGGTCACGATCGAGGCGCGTGAGCTCACCAAGCGCTACGGCGACAACATTGCCGTGCACTCCCTCAGCTTCACGATCCCGCCCGGGACTGTCACCGGGTTCCTCGGACCGAACGGCGTCGGCAAGTCCACGACCATGCGCATGGTCATGGGACTGGACCGGCCGACGTCGGGCACCGTCACCGTCCCCGGGACCGGCATAGTTTGGTTGAGAATTATTCTCCGGCCTATCCGCGCACAGCAGTGATCGCATCTCGTCCCGCAGGTGCTCGGTTGGCCGGGGAGCAGGTCCTCCGGATGTCACGTTGAGGTGTTCGGCGCTGCACGGTAGACAGATCTGTCACAAAATGCCCGGCGGGGACCCTACTCTCAACCTGTGGAGTTGAGCAGTAAGTGGCGCGTTTCTGATGGTGGTATCTGGCGTTAGCCGGTGACTAGGGTGCTGGCGGCTGCTTCGATGACGTCGTCGGTGATGGTGTCGAGTTGGTTGATCTTCAGGACGCGACCGATCTGAGGGAAGAGTCGTTCGAGGAGGCGGAAGTTGCCGCGGGTGATGCGTTCGATCGCGGCGATGGCCTGCGCGTCGGTGAAGTCTTCGGGATCGAGGGTGCGGCCGAGGCGTTTCCAGTGACGATTCAGGACAAACAACAGCTCGTCGCGCGCGAGGGCGCGGTAGCGGTGGGAGAAGCCGAGGCGGCTGTAGAGCTGAGGGTAGTGGCGGAAGCGTTGGTCGATGCCGGGCATGCCGATGAACATGAGGGCGACGTGGTGGCGATCGTGGAGGTCCCGTAGCAGCTCAAGCGAGGTCGGCGTGAGTCGTTCGGCCTCGTCAATGATGATCAGTTCGGTGAAGTCAATGGTCCAGGGCACTTCACGGGTTGTGATCTTCCCGTTCGCGCGGAGGTGTTCGTAGATCAGTACTCCGACTTTGCCACGGTAGAACTCGATGTCGCGCATGAGATCGCGGTGCTTGGGGAGGACTTCTGGGGTGTAGAACACGGTGCGGGAGCGATTGGCGGCAGCGTAGTGCTTCAGGTCGGTGTCGCTGCGTGGTCCCCAGTCGTGAATGAAGGGTTCGAGGGTGTCCCAGTGGGCGTACCGGCGCGCGGACTGGGTCTTGCCGACGCCGGCTTCGCCGTGGCAGATACCGATGGTGACGTCCTTGCGGATGGCGCCTGCGAACTCGGAGAAGCGGCGGTGTTCTTTGGTGACGATGAAGTCGCGGTTCATCTACTCGTCCTCTTCGTAGGTCTTCAGACGCTTCCTGGACCGCCGTGCGGGAGCGGGCGGCGTGGGCGGGTCGGCTGGGGGTCGTGGAGTTGTGGGGATTCGGTCGTTGATGTCCTTGCGGAGTTGCCGCCGGCGGGTCCTTCTGGCGGTCTCGATGTCGTGGAGGCTGTAGCGCTGATTGGGGTGGGCTTCGTCGACCGCGGTACACACGAAGGTGTCGTGGTCGTAGACGCGGATCTCGGACAGGTCGCGGGGGTCGTAGCGGATGGTGACCGTGCGTCCAACGAAAGAGGCGAGTGTGGGAGAGAGGTAGCGCTGTCCTTGGAAGTGGATACCGTCGCGCTGGACGGTGCGGTGTTTGGAGACCCTGAGGAGGAGGCCGTCGAGCTCCTCGAGGCTCTCGGGCAGTCGCGGTAGCCATCCCTCCCCGATCCAGGCCATCTTCGGACTTGTACGGATTGCTGCGTGAGTGCGCTCGTTGTACTGGCCGACGAACTCCCCGAGGGCTCGGTCCAGACCAGTCAGCTCCAGGGTGGGTACGGCGTGAGGGTGGCCCGGGGTGAGGTGTCCGGGAAGGGTCGCGAGCACTTCGGTGTTGATGGTGTGGAAGAACCGTTCGATCTTGCCTCTGCCCTGGGGTCGGGCGACGGTGGAGTGGATGATGCGGATCTTCAACGCGATCGCGGTGTACTCGAGGTGGTGACTGGTGAAGTCACTTCCGTGGTCGACGTAGAGGACGTCCGGGATACCGCACATCGACCAGGCCGGGTCGCTCTTCGGCCAGATCGCTTGGCGCAGCGCCAGCGCGGTGTTCATCGCCGAGGGGGCGCCTTCGAAGACCATGTACCCGCAGATCGCCCGCGAGTAGTCGTCCATGACCGTCGTCAGCCAAGGCCGCGAAGGTCTCCCACTGGGATCCTTGATAAGGATGTCGAGTTCAGTGTGGTCGGCCTGCCACAAGGCATTGGGGCGCTCTGCGCGGTGGCGGAAGACGAGCTCGTGGCGGTCCCGGTACGAGGCCGGTCCCTCGAGCGCGAGGGTCACCATCCCGGGATCCAGTGCCTGCACGATCGAACGCACCGTCGCGTAGCTCGGGGGCTTCTCGCCTGTTCTCGAGGCTTCGGCCGCTGCCAGGCGGTGCAAAGTCGCGATGCTCGGGCGCGGTTTGGTCAGTGCCAGGTGCTCCACGAAAGCCACGAGCTCCGGCGTAGTCCGCCGCGCGCCGGCGTCGGCGCGCGGTGTCCGCTCGAGAGCCTTGACACCGCCGACCCGGTAAGCGGCGTGCCAGCGCGAGAGCGTCCGCGTACCGATACCGGTGTCGCGGGCAAGGCTCGCCAGCGGGATGCCGTCTTCGACGTGGAGCCGCAGGATCTCCCACTTCTGCGGCCCGTCCACGTCATGCCTGCTTCATCGCTGAGCGAGCAGCGGCGTCCCGTTGGTGGCGGTAGAGCGTCGCGCGCGACCATCCCACCAAGCGCGCTGCCTCCTCGGCAGTGCGTCCCTTCGCCCGCTCTTCCACGGCGATCGCGAGCTTGCGATCCACGACCTCGGGGTCCACGGGCGGACGACCAAACTTGGTGCCCTGGGCCCGGGCCGCTGCGATCCCGGCATTGACCCGCTCGGCGATCAGCTCCCGTTCGTACTCCGCGAGTGTCGCCAACATCCCGAGCATCAGACGCCCCGACGAGGTCTCGGGGTCAATCCCGTCGGCGACCGACTGAATATTCACGCCCCGGTCCCGCAGCAGGTTCACGGTGTTGAGCACATCAATCAAGGACCGGCCCAGCCGATCGATCCGCCACACCACCACCGTGTCCTCGGGCTCCGCGTAGGCCAGAAGCTGCTTCACGCCTGGACGCTCTGCTGCGCTCTTCGCCCCGGACGTCACATCCGAGAAAACATCCCGCTTCTGCACTCCGGCAGCGAAGAGCGCGTCGAGCTGCAGCGCCGGATCCTGCCCTGCCGTCGACACCCGCGTGTACCCCAGAAGCCTCATGAGCACATAGTGCCTCACAAACTACCCGAGCCGGAAGATCTGAGACGCAATACGGTGCGACGACTTCGCGAGACACTCCGGCCCGCTATCGACCCAGCTCGAGCCGAGTCCACCATGGCCCGAC
>JAKDNE010000210.1 GCA_030451965.1 Brachybacterium sp.
CGTCGTACGGGGCGTCTCAGCGGCTGAAGATGCCCAGCGGAGCATCGCGGAACCAGGCAGGCAGACGCTGCGGGAGCGTCTCCCACCTCTTGGTATCGGGCATCGGGGTCCAGCTCTCTCAGGGTCGGGAGGGGGTCGGACACCTCCACGGAATACGCAAGAATGTGCCGCATGGGCATCGTGGTGACATACCTGGCCGTGATCTTCGGTGGCGGGCTGATCGCGCGAGCGGTCAAGCTCCCGCCGCTGATCGGCTTCCTCGGCGCCGGATTCGCGCTGAACGCGCTCGAGGTGGAGCAGGTCGATGCGCTATCGGTGCTCGCGGACATCGGGGTGACCCTGATGCTCTTCGCGATCGGGCTGCGGCTCGATCTGCGCAGTCTGCTCGGCAAGCACGTGTGGGTCACCGCCGGGGCGCACATGCTGCTCCTGACGGGCATCGGCACCCTGTTCCTGGCGGGGATGACCGCTCTGGGCATCCTCGGCCCCGAGTCATGGCAGGTGCTCGCGACGATGGCCCTGGTGCTGTCGTTCTCGAGCACCATCTTCGTGGTGAAGATCCTGCAGGAGCGCGGCGACGAGCAGGCTCTCTACGGCAGCATCTGCATCGGCGTGCTCATCATGCAGGACATCGCGGCCGTCGTGGTCATCTCGATCTCCCGCGGGCAGGCACCGAGCGTGTACTCGCTCGGCCTGCTGGTGCTCGTCCCGGTGCTGTATTGGGGGACGAGGAACTGGTACCGGCTCGGTCACGGGGACCTGGGCGCGCTGTTCGGCATCGCGATGGCTCTGATCCCCGGGTACGCGCTCTTCGAGTGGCTGGGCCTATCCGGAAGCCTCGGCGCCCTGGTCATGGGGCTCGTCCTCGCCCCGCATCCCGGTGCGGATCAGCTCTCGCATTCGCTGTTCACGGTGAAGGAGCTGCTACTGGTGGGCTTCTTCGTCACGATCGGGTTCGCAGGCCTGCCCACCTGGCACAACGTCACCGTCGCGGCAGTGCTGCTGCTGCTCCTGCCCGTGCACGCCCTGGCGTACTGGGGGCTGTTGTGGCTGCTCGGGATGCGCAATCGCACCAGCGTGCTCTCGGCCCTGCTGCTGTCGAACTACTCCGAGTTCGCGCTGATCATCGCCGCGACGGGGGTCTCCGCCGGCTGGCTCTCGCCGCACTGGCTGCTGTCGCTGTCGCTCGCGGTCTCTGCGGGGTTCATCATCTCCGCCATCGCGAACCCGCGCAGCGTGTCGCTGGCCTCCCGCTTCGCGCAGCGTCTGCCGGCGCGGCCCCCGCACAAGATCCATCCCGAGGACCGACCCATCGAGCTCGGCACGGCGACCGCGATCGTGCTGGGCATGGGACGCGTCGGCTACGCCACGTACCAGCAGCTCAGCGATGCCCACGGCTTTACCGTGCTGGGTGTCGAACACGATCCGCTGCGCGTGCACAAGCTGCGCGAGCTCGGAGTCAACGTCGTCGAGGGCGATGCCACCGACTACGACTTCTGGACCCGGCTGATGGGGTCCAGCACGGTGCGCATCGTCGTGCTGGCCATGCCCGCCCAGCACGCCAACATCGGTGCGCTGCGCGAACTGCGCAGCTTCGGCTACGGACAGGTCACCGTGGCCGCGGTCGCGTCCTACCAGGAGGACATCGAGGAGCTCCAGGGGCTCGGACTCGACGCGGTCATCCGCCTGTACGAAGGCGCCGGGGAGACGCTCGCGGACCGTTCCGTCACCGCGGATCGCCAGGTCCGCTCCGCTGAGTCCTGATTCTGGTCCGTCCCCGCTCTGCCGCCGCCGCGCGGCCTCAGCTCATCATGCGCTTGCCGCGCTGGGCGGCCTTGTCGCGGATCCCCTGCACCATGCGTCCGAGGCCGGAGGTGTCCTCCTCCTCCGCGGGGGTCTCGACGAAGTCGACGATGGAGCGCATGGTCGCCAGGTCGATGCTGGGCAGGCCCTCCGCCAGTTCCTGCCCGATCCGGGCACCGACCAGCTTCTCGAGGTTCTCGGAGGCCTCGGCGCCGCGGGTCTCGCGCGCGTTCTCGAGCCGCCGGTGAAGGAGCGCGGCGGCAACGGGGGAGGCGGGAATCGGGTCGGGGTGGCCGGCGACGGTGATCTGGTCCATGGTGCGTTCCTCCGGTCGAGAACCTCCGCGCGTGATCAGGAGTGCAGCGCGTGGGTGCCGGACTGCTGCGGCCGGCTGGTCAGCACAGTACCGGGATTCCCGCGGAGTTCACGACGACGTCGGAGGACGGGACGATGGGCTGCAGGACACCGTGAGCACATGAGCTCTCACCCGACCGGCACCCCGCTCCGCTGTGCGTCCCCGGATCGGGCGCCGACTTCACGCCGGCCACGCTCCCCACCCCCGGCACGCGCGGCGCGCATGCCGTTGGCGATGACGACGACCTCGGCCGCCTCGTGGATCAGCACCACGGCAGCCAGGCCCAGCACCCCGAAGAGCGCCAGCGGGAAGAGCACCACGATGATCGCGAGCGCGAGGGCGATGTTCCCGGTCATGATCCGGCGTCCGCGGCGGGCGTGGGCGAGCGCGCCGGGGAGCTGCTGCAGCTCGGTGCCGGTGAAGACGACATCGGCCGATTCCACGGCGGCGGCCGTGCCGGTGACGCCGATCGCGATCCCGACGGTCGCCGAGGCGAGGGCCGGGGCGTCGTTGATGCCGTCGCCGACCATCGCCGTCGGCGCCTCTGCGGCGAGCCGGCGGACGTGGGCGGCCTTGTCGGCCGGCAGCTGCTCGGCGTGGACCTCGTCGATCCCCGCCTCGTCGGCGATCGCGCGGGCGGTGAGGGCGTGGTCGCCGGTGAGCATCACGGTGCGGATCCCCTGGGCATGCAGGGCGGCGACCGTCTCGATCGCCTCGGGGCGCAGTTCATCGCGCACCCCGAGCGCGCCGATCACGCGGCCGTCCTCCTCGACCACGATGAGGCTCATCCCATGGCCGGCCATGTCCTCGGTGCGGGTGGCGAGCGGGCCGGGGGCGATCCAGCGCGGACTGCCCACCCGGATCGTGCGTCCGGCGACCTGGCCGGTGACGCCGCGGCCCGGGGATTCCTGCACGTCTGCGGCTGCCGCAGCACCCTCCCCCGTGGCATCGGCTGCGGCGAGGACGGCGCCGGCCAGCGGGTGGGAGCTGCTGGATTCCAGGGCGGCGGCGAGCGCGAGGATCTCCTCGCGGCGGCGGCCCTCGGCGGTCGCGACCTCCACCACCTGCGGCTCATTGCGGGTGAGGGTCCCGGTCTTGTCCAGGGCGACGGTCCGGATCGTGCCGAGCTGTTCGAAGGCGGCCCCGGACTTGATCACCACACCGAACCTGCTGGCCGCGCCGATCGAGGAGATCACCGTGACCGGCACCGCGATCGCCATCGCGCAGGGCGAGGCGGCGACCAGCACCACCAGCGCCCGCTCGATCCAGGTGCCGGGCTCCCCGGTGAACAGGCCGACGAGCGCGACCAGGGCGGAGACCACCAGCACGACAGGCACCAGCGGTCGGGCGATCCGGTCGGCGAGCCGTGCTCGCTCCCCCTTCGCGGCGTGCGCCTGATCGACCAGGCGCACGATCTGGGTCAGCGAGTTAACGCGGCCGTCGGCGGTGGCGCGCAGGGACAGCGAGCCGGAACCGTTCAGGGAGCCGGCATGCACCTCGTCGCCCGGGCCCACCTCGACGGGGATCGACTCACCCGTGATCGCCGAGGTGTCGAGCCAGGAGCGGCCGTCGACGATCACGCCGTCGGTGGCGACCCGGTCGCCGGCGCCGAGCAGGAGCAGATCCCCGGTGCGGAGCTCAGCGGCGGGGACGATCTCGGGACCGGTGGCACGGGAGACGCGCGCGGTCTCGGGGATCAGTGCGAGCAGGGAGCGCAGCCCCTGTTTCGCGCGGTCCATCGAACGGTCCTCGAGCGCCTCGGCGAGGGAGAACAGGAAGGCGAGGGCCGCCGCCTCCCCGACGTGGCCGAGCAGCACTGCGCCCAGCGCCGCAAGGGTCATCAGCAGCCCGACACCGAGCCGGGTGAGGCCACGGCCCTGCACCAGGCGGGTCAGAGTGCCGGGCACGAAGGTCCAGGCACCGGCGGCGAGCGCCAGGGCGTGCACGACGAGCCCGGCGAGGTCCAGGCCCGTCCAGACCAGCAGCAGGCCGGTCACCCACAGCGCACCGGCGGCCAGCGGCAGCGCCAGGGAGCGGTCCCGCCACCACGGCGTGCGGTCCTCGAGCTCGAGCGTCTCGTCAGGGGCAGCCGGGGCGGCGGAGTCGCAACAGGCATCCGCGACGTGCGGCACGGGCGGTGGGGCCGTCGTGACCGGGCCGCAGCAGTCGTCGCTCATCGGACTGTCTCCGCGAGGTCGGCCGAGGTGCCGCAGCACAGCGGGACCGTGCACTGCTCATCGGTGCACGGGAGCCCGTCGTCCACCGCCAGCACCGTCCCCACCAGGGCGCCGAGCGCGGCGGTGAGGTGCGCGTCGGCGATCTCGTAGCGGGTGCGTCGACCCTCCGGGACGGAGACGACGATCCCGCAGCCGCGCAGGCACGCCAGATGGTTCGAGACGTTCGTGCGGGTCAGGTCCAGTTCGGTGGCCAGCACGGCCGGGTAGCCGGGCTCCTCGAGCAGGGACAGCAGGATGCGGGAGCGGGTGGGATCAGCCATCGCGCGGCCCAGCCGGTTCATGACGTCGAGACGAGAAGCTTTGGTCAGCATGCACTGACCATACAGGAATCGCTGACCATTCCGGGCGCGTCACCTTGGCGCCACCCGTCAGCCGCTCAGCACCCCTTCGAGGTCCGAGGCGTCCACCAGCGGGTCGTCCAGGTCCACGGTGAGGCGGGAGCGAGCCATCAGCCGGGCGGTGCCGGTGATCGTCGAGTCCCAGGCCGGGAAGGCGCCCACGGCGGCGGGCCCGAGCACAGCGCCGACGAAGCGGTTGCCGCGCGGGGAGATCGTCTCCAGGGTCTCGCCGGGCCCGAGCTCGCCGTCACCGGCCATCAGTGCGAGCCGCGCGGAGGTGCCGGTGCCCGTCGGACTGCGGCAGATCACGCCGGGGTGCACGTAGGTGGCCGAGCGGGATTCGATGCTGCCGTCCTCCCGGGTGCGCACCCGGCCCATGAAGTGGACGAACGGCAGCGGGCCCACGTCCCCCAACGACGGGTGCTCCTGGCGCAGCCCGGGCCGGGCCGTGCGCACGAAGGCATCCCCGAAGGCGGCCAGCGCAATCTGCTCGTCGGCCGTGAGCTCGAAGCCGTGGTCCGCGGCGCGGATCATCGCGTAGTAGGCCCCGCTCCACACCAGGTCGAATCCCACCCGTCCGTACTCGGGCACCTCGACGCTCAGGCCGCGCTCGGCGACGTAGGCGGGCTCGCCCTGGGTGGTGACCGACTCGACCCGTCCGTCGACCGTGCGGGCGGTGATCCGGGCGAGGCCCGCCGGGGACTCCAGGACGATCCGCTGCTCGCCGCCGGTCATCTCGAGGATCCCGCTCTCCAGCAGGGCGGTGGCGACGCAGAGCGTGTTGGAGCCGGAGTACATGGGGTACCCCATCGCCTCCATGATGATGTAGCCGGCCTGTGCCTGGGGATGGCTGGGCGGGACGATCAGGTCCACCGACATCGCCGGGTCGCCGTACGGCTCCGAGAGCAGCAGGCGCCGCAGCCCGTCCCCCTCGCGCTGCAGCCAGCGGGCCTGCTCGAGCACGCTCGCACCGGGAAGTGCCCGGATACCGGCGGTGACCACGCGGCTCACGTCCCCGCCGGACTGCGTGTCGATCAGCTCGATGCTGCGTTCACGGCGCATGGGGCGCCCCGACGCTCCCCCAGTGACGGTCCGGGACCACCACCAGCTTGCCGATGTGGCGCTTGGCGAGGAAGGTGCGCTGCGCCTCGTGCAGCTCCGAGAGGCGGAACGTGCGCTCCAGCAGGGGTCGGATCTTCCCGTTCTCGATATAGCCGACCAGGCGGCGGAAGGCGGTGCGGGTGCCCTGGGAGGAGCCGTGCAGCTCGAG
>JAKDNE010000211.1 GCA_030451965.1 Brachybacterium sp.
GCCGCGGTGAAGGTGCGGCGGGTGACGGGGTGCTGGGGGGTCATGGGATGCTCCTGCTCAGTAGAGGCGGTAGCGCTCGGTGGTCAGCTGGAAGCGGCGGGACTCTCGGCGCCAGGCGGTGACGATCGACTCGGGGTTGTCCCCCGCTTCGAGCATCGCGCGGGTGCGCTTGGTGCCGGAGAGCTTGTCGATCCAGCAGACGTCCTCCTCGGTGCGGCAGTCCTCGCCCTCGCGCCAGTCGACCTCCTCGACGGTGCGCAGCAGCGCTGAGAGCACGTGGATGCCCGTGCGCACGGGCTCGTAGGCCCTCGGGTCCGTGACGTGCAGCTGCAGGCCGCCGCAGAACTCGCCGGCGTGCTTGGACGAGGCGGGGGTGGTGAACATCGGCCGGTACAGCACGCCGGGCAGCTCTGCGGACTGCAGCTCCGCGATGATCGCGTCGACGTGCGACTCGGTGATGAACGGTGCCCCGAACCAGAGGAACGGGGTGGTGGTGCCACGGCCCTCGGAGATGTTCAGCGATTCGATCAGGCCAGTGCCCGCGTAGACCACGGCGGTGTCCGCGGTGGGGATGTTCGGGGAGGGCAGCACCCAGGGGAGGTCGGCGGCCGCGGGATCGTCGGCGTCGTAGCCGCTCATCGCGATCACCTCGAGGGAGACGGCGCCGTCGAGGAACTCGCCGTTGAACAGTCGGGCGAGCTCGCCGACGGTGAGGCCGTGGGTCTGCGGGATCTCACGCAGGCCCACGAAGCTCGACAGCTCCGGCTCGAGCACGAAGCCCTCCATGTCGGTGCCCAGCGGGTTCGGGCGGTCCAGCACGACGACCCGCTTCCCGTTCTCGCCGGCGGCCTCCATCGCGTAGTACATCGTCCAGATGTAGGTAAAGAAGCGGGTGCCGATGTCCTGGATGTCGAAGATCAGCACGTCGACGTCGGCGAGCATCTCCGGGGTGGGCTTCTGGGTGTCGCCGTAGAGGGAGCGGACCGGCAGGCCGGTCTTCTCGTCGATGTAGTCGCCGACGGAGCCGCCGGCCGGTTCCGCGCCGCGCACCCCGTGCTCGGGGCCGAACAGGGCGGCCATCGTGAAGCCGCCGGTGTCCTGCGCCTCGACCAGCAGGTCGATCGTGGAGCGCAGCTCGCGGTCGGTGCCGGTGGGGTTGGTGATCAGGCCGACGCGTGCGTCACGCAGGGTCTCGAGCGTCTCCGGCTCCAGCAGGTTCTCCACACCGAGGCGGAAACCGCCGTTCGTGGTGCTGTCTTTCCCCTTGCCTTTGCCGCCGGGAGCGGCGGTCGCGGCGCCGGCGGAGGCGAGGACGGCGCCGGCCGGGAGGGCGCCGAGGGAGGCGAGGATCCGGCGGCGTCCGGGCCGGGCACCCCCGTCGTCCTGCCGGGCTGTCGGTCGGGATGCTGCGTGGTTCACGGGGGACCTCCGTCATCGTCGTCGGATCGTGTGCGCCGTGGAGGGTCGCTCCGGGACAGCACACGATCATCGACCGTACCGGGATGTGCGCTGCGTCACCAGCGGTTCCGAGACTCTCCTTCAGCGACCGGGACGAACCGGGCTACCGTGTGGTCTGCGCGGCGCCGCCGTCCGCGCTCGACGCGAGGAAGGACTGCTGATGGCAGGAACGGCCAGCTGCTGCGCCGCCGGGCGGGCCGGAATGGAGCCCGCGGGAGCCGACGGGGAGGCCCGGGGCGCTCGGGACCTCGCAGTGGAGCCCTCGTTCCTCGCGATCGCCGCGCCGGTCGCGGAGGTCCGCGCCCGTGCTCAGCGGGCCGTGCTCATCGAGGCCGGACCCTTCCGGATGGGCACCGAGGACGCGGACCGCAATCCCGGGGACGGCGAGTCCCCCGTGCGCACGATCGACGTGCCCGCCTTCCGGATCGACGCCACCTGCGTGACGGGCGCCGAGTTCGCAGCGTTCGTGGCCGAGACCGGGTACGTCACCGAGGCCGAGGAGTTCGGCTGGTCGTTCGTGTTCGGTGCCCTGCTCGAGAAGGAGCTGCGCAGGGCGAGCCGCAAACCGCCGGGCACGCCCTGGTGGCGGGCGGTCGAGGGAGCGCAGTGGGATGCTCCCGAGGGTCCGGGATCCGACCTCACCGAGCGCGGCGAGCATCCGGTGGTGCACGTGTCGCTGCGGGATGCGGAGGCGTTCGCGCACTGGTGCGGGATGCGGCTGCCCCGTGAGGCGGAGTGGGAGAAGGCCGCGCGCGGCGGCCTGGACCAGGCTCGCTACGCGTGGGGCGAGGAGCTCACCCCGGGCGGCGAGCACCGCTGCAACATCTGGCAGGGCGCCTTCCCGGTGCGCAACACCCTCGAGGACGGCCACCTCGGCACCGCGCCGGTGCGGTCCTTCCCACCCAACGGCCTCGGGCTGTACGAGGTGGCCGGGAACGTGTGGGAGTGGTGCAGCGACGCATGGACCACGGGCCATGCCGCATCGTTGACCGGTGACGTGCGGGTGATGCGCGGCGGCTCGTACCTGTGCCACGACTCGTACTGCAACCGCTACCGGGTCGCCGCCCGCTCCTCCACCGCCGTCGAGGATGCCAGCGGGAACAAGGGGTTCCGGCTCGCGGTCGACGCCTGAGGCGGCTCAGGCGGCGCGGCGGCCGGTGGCGAGGTCGAGCAGGTGGTCCAGGACGCCCTGTCCGCTCGCGCGCAGCCCGTTGTGCTCGTACTCGCTGGTGACCCAGGTCCGCAGGCGCGGCATCAGCGCTGCGGTGGCCATCGAATATTCACGCGGCACGTAGGCGTCGTCGTAGTAGACCGCGGCGGCGCCGGGGACCTCGGCCGCCCGCAGCGCGGACTCGTCGTACAGCGCCGGCCATTCGTGCTCGGCGAGCAGGTCCGCGGCCTCGGCCCACACGGCCAGCTCCGGGTCCTCGGCGAAGAGGCTCCGGTGGATGTGCTCCCCGGCCAGCAGGGTCGGGTCCTCCTTCACCGCGGTCGGCTGGGCGCGGTCACCTGCCCAGCGCGGGGCGACCCCGTCGGCCCAGCAGCTCTCGTGGATCACCGCGTACAGCGGATTGCGTCCGCCGAAGGGCAGTGCCGCGGCGAGGTCATGGGCCAAGGCCGGGGCAGCGGGGTCGAGGTCCAGCAGGTAGTGGAGGCGCTCGGCGCCCTGGGAGGCGCCCAGCAGGTGGCCGAGGCGGCGCAGCCGCTCCACTCCCACCCGCTGACCGTCCGGGAGCCGCAGCCGTCCGGCGTCCGCGGCATCGGCGAGACGGCGGAAGCGGTCCCGATCCCCCGGGAAACGCGCCCAGTAGCGCTCGCTGCGGCCGATCATGCCCTGCCAGGTGGTCGCGTAGACCTCGTCCATGCCGGGCCCGACCGTGGGCAGACCGCCGGTGAACAGAGCTTTGTCCACGCTGGTGGCGGCGGCGCTGAGATAGCGCAGGGCGGTGAAGCCGCCGAAGGACTGCCCCAGCAGCGACCAGGTCTCGACCTCGAGGTGCTCGCGCAGCAGTTCGGCGTCGTGCACGATCGCGTCGGCCCGGAAATGGGTGAGGTACTGCGCCTGCTGCGATGCGGTCGCCGCGCGCAGGGTCTCGGCGCCGGGGATCGCGCCCTCGGGCAGCGTGGTGTCGGGGCCGACCGGGGTGGAGCGGCCGGTGCCGCGCTGGTCGAGCATCACCACCCGGTGCTCGCGCAGCGCGCGTGCGAGCCAGCCGGGCGAGGAGGCCTCGAGCGGTCGCGGGGCCTCCGAGCCGGGGCCGCCCTGCAGGAAGACGAGATACGGACGGTCCTCGCCGCCGTCGGCGGTGACCACGCGGGCGAACACCTCGATCTGTGTGCCGGTGGGGTCGGCGTGGTCCAGCGGCACCGGCAGGGTGAGATCGCTCAGCTGCAGTCCGGGCAGGGTCCAGGTGGACGTCATCATTCTCCGTCGATCTCGCGGGTGGTGGTGCCGGGGAAGAACTCCCAGTCGAAGGTGTACAGGCTGCCGGGCCGTCCCTCACGATCCACGGCCCGGTCCACGATGATCCCCGACAGTCGTGCGAACACGTCGTCGACACCGTAGTAGCTGATGGGACCGAAGAACTCGGTGGAGGCGGGGATGTCCCCGATGGAGAGGAACTCGAGGTCCTCGGGGACGCGGAGCCCGGCCCGTTCGGCCGCGACCTGCAGCGCCACGGCCTGGTAGCCGGTGAAGCAGAGGACGGCCTCGGGCCGGTCCGGGCCGGTGAGCCATGCGAGCCCGGCGACGAAGGCCTCGCGGCTGCCGTCGGGGACGATGTGCACCAGCTGCTCCGCAGGGTCGTCGCCGTGCTCGCGTGCCGCGTCGAGGAAGGCGCGGGTGCGCGGGTGCGCCACGGTGCCGCCGACGCGCCGCGAGAGGTCCGGCGCGAGCAGCTGCACCCGGTCGTGGCGGGCACGCAGCCGGGCGTAGGCGCGACCGATCGCCGAGGTCGGGGTCGAGGAGACCACGTCGAAGTCCTCGGGCTCCATCTCGGCGCTGAAGGCGACGATCCCGGTCTGGGTCGAGGCGGCGAGGCGCCGCACCCGCTGCGGGCCCTGCTCGATGAAATCGATGCTCGTGATGAGCGCGGCATCGGCCGACGCGCTGAGCAGGTATTCGAACCAGCGCTCGTCGGCGAGGACCAGCGTGGAGAGGTCATGGCGCAGCGCGTCATCGCGCACTCTCGTGGTGAGCTGCACGCCCCAGGGGTCGCCGAGCGCGCCCAGGGCCATCACGATGCCGCCGCCCCGCCCGGTGCGCATCGCCTGCGCGTGACGGTTGGGGACGTAGCCGAGCTCGGCAGCGGCCATGCGCACCTTCTCCTTGGTGGCGGCCGAACCCGCAGAACGGGAGGCGCCGCGGCCGGAGAGCACGAAGGAGGCGGTGGCGAGGGAGACCCCGGCGGCGCGGGCGACGTCGGCGAGGGTCACAGTCTCACGAGACGAGGGCACCGCGGTGGTGGGCGCGGGGCCGTCATTCGGGCGCGGCATCGTGATATCCCCCTCGAGTGCTGCCGCGCAACGGCGCGCGGCGGATGGTCGATCGATCGGAGTCTACCGGCCGGTCTCCGCACCGGACGCACCGTATCGGTGGTCAGGACGGTGCGCCGCCGGTGAGCCAGGCCAGCGCCGGGCCCACGGTGTTCAGCGCGATGAGCACGCCGATGATCCCCACGACCCAGGAGAGGGAGCCGGCCGCGTTCTTCACCGCCCACTCGTGGACGCGGTCGAGGAAGGCATCGGCCCGGCTGCCGAGCAGGACCCGCACCCCGCACAGCAGCGCGCCGGGCAGGATCATCACGGCGCAGTAGCCCACCAGGAGCAGGGAGCCGGAGGCGAGGCCCACGTCCATCTCGGCAAGGATCCCCATCGCGGCGAGGTACGGGATCATCGAGGCCGCTTCGATCACGCCTGCGGTGAGCGCGAGCGTGATCAGGAGGGAGGGCTGGCCCGAGGCACGGCGGGCGCGACCGGTCCAACGGCGGGCCGCGGCCTCGGGGTCGCCGCCGCGCTCGGCGACGGCCTTGGGGTCGAGGCGGAAGGACCAGATGACCAGCAGCACCCCGATCACGGTGAGCACCAGCATCACCTGCGGGGCGGCGAGCAGATGCCCGAAGGAGCCGATCAGCGGCAGCAGTCCGGCCAGCAGCGCGATCCCCAGCAGCAGGTAGAACACCCCGATCACCGTCAGGTACAGCAGGGTGCGGCCGGCCACCCGCAGCGCCCCGCCCTGGCCCACGACGAGCAGGATCACAGGGATCACCAGGGTGCCCATCGAGGTGGAGTCCACCAGGGCGAGCACGACCAGACCGAGCGGGCCGGCGGCGTCCATCAACGATTCCATGTCCTCCATGCTCCCGTCGGCCGGACCACCGGGGCCTCCTTCCTTGGGAGGAACTGTGCGTGGTCCCCCGGCCCGGCGTGCGCTCCCGCCGTAGGCTCGGAGCATGTTCCGCGCACCGGCTCCCCCCGGCCTCGGCCCGGCGACCCCACCGGGGGTGGGGCGGGACCTGCTCGTCGTGGGCACGTATGTGG
>JAKDNE010000212.1 GCA_030451965.1 Brachybacterium sp.
GATGCTCGCCCGCTGACCCTCTGGGGCTCTTCCTCGATGAGCTCGGAGGGCGGCGCCGCTGCGACCCCGGTGGCGGTGCGGATCCACGAGCACCTCGCTCTGGCGGCCGCCCCCGCCGTGGTGCACGGCTACGGCGTCGGCGCCACCCGTTCCGGGCACACCCTGCTGATGCGCGGTCTGGACACCCCCGGTCTGCGGCGCCTCGGCGATCCCGCACCCGGGACCGGGGCGGTGCCGGTCGCCCTCGACTCCGGGCTCGCCCCCGTCGGCACCCTCCGGATCCCCGGAGACCTGGCCGGGGTGCCCGGCATGCTCGACGCCGGCGGCGACGGCTGGACGTTCGTCCCCGACGACACCGCGCGGTCGCTCACGGACGGCATCTTCCGCTCGGCGCTCGCCGGGGTCGCGGAGGGGTCCCGCCAGGTGCTGTGGATGGGCAAGAACAACATCCTCGATGCCTCCGGGGTGCTGGGGGACACCCAGCGGATGTGGGATGCCGCCGCGGATCCTGCGCAGGACACGCTGGTGCTCGGGCAGTGGCCCACCCCGTACGACCCCGTCGGCTCTGCGACGGCGGAGGCCGTCGACGCTGTCAACGCGGAGCAGCAGCGCCGCTACGGCGACCACTTCCTGGACCTAGCCGGCCTGCTCACCTCCGAGGACGGCCTCTGCTGCCCGCCGCTCGCGCCGCTGCGCCTGCTCGAGCAGGCCACGACCCAGGAGGCGCTCGCGCAGCGGATCGTGCCGGGCGGTCTGCGGGCCCCGGATGACATCCACCTCAACGGCTGGGGAAACCTGGCTGTGAGCTGGTCGATCGTGCGTCGGATGCGGGAGCTGAGGTGGCTATGAGGCGACCGGCCGCCCCGCAGCTGCGCCCCGGTCGGCCCGGCTCCCCGATCCGGGTCATGCCCCCGGCGACCGCGTCCGCACCAGCACCGGAGCCGGCCCCGGCCGCCCCGCGACGGGCACCGCTGGCCCGCACGGGCCGGCGTGCCGTGCTGCTGGTCGGTGCCGCAGCGGCTGTCAGCGGTGCCGCCGGTGCCGGGCGCCTCACCGGCCCCTTCGAGGACGTCGCCGCGGATCACCCCGGTGCCGAGGCGATCCGCTGGGCGGAGGAGACCGGGGTGCAGTCCGCGCTCACGGCCACCGGCTACTCCCCCGATGCCGTGGTGACCCGCGGTGACGTGGCCGAGGCCCTGCATCGTCTGGCAGGCGCCCCGCCCGTGGGCCTCGGGGGCCTCCCCCTCCTGTTCACGGATCTGGGCGAGGATCCCGCCCGGGTCTCCGCCGTGCTGTGGCTGCATGGCCGCGGTGCGCTGTGGGGCGATGCCGATATGCGGGTCCGTCCGGACGAGCCCGCCACCCGGGACTGCACGGCGATGATGCTCACGGCGCTGCTGCGGCCGGCCCTGGCCGGGGTCGGCGTCACCTGGGACGCCGCGGCCGAGGTCTCGCTGCTGCAGGCCGCGGGGCCGGGCTCCGCCCTGGCGGACCTCGCCTGGCTCGAGGCCGCCGGGATGGCGAGCTGGGAGCCGACCGACCGGGCCGGCGACGCGGCGGTGACGCGCGCCGACCTCGCCGTGTCCCTGCAGCGGGCAGACACGGTCGTCACCAGCGCGCTGGGCTGACCCGCCCCGGGCGCCCGCGGATCGGTGCGGGACGTCCGACGCCGCGCGTAGGGTTGGACGCATGCCGACGACGCCTGCACATGCCGCATATCTCCGCCATCCCGATGTCCGCGGAGACCTCCTGACCTTCACGGCCGCGAACGATGTCTGGCTGGCCCCGCTGGCCGGCGGGCGCGCCTGGCGGCTGACCGATGAGGGCGCTCCCGTCGCCTACCCGCGCTTCTCCCCCGACGGCACCCATGTCGCGTACACCTCCCGCACCTCCGGCGGCCCTGAGGTGTGGGTGATCCCCACCGAGGGCGATACCGCCCCGCGACGGCTCACTGCCTGGGGGCGACCCTCCACGAAGGTCGCCGGCTGGCTGCCGGACGGGCGGATCCTCGCCACCAGCAGCTTTGGCGCCCCGATCGCGCGGGACGCCCAGCTGTGGGCGATCGATCTCGAGGGCACCGCCGAGCTGCTGCCGCTGGGACGCAGCGGCGAGGTGGCGATCCACCCCTCGGGCACCACCGTGGTCTCCACGCCGTGGCGTCGTGACCAGGCCTCCTGGAAGCATTACCAGGGAGGTACGGCGGTGAAGCTGTGGATCTCCCGCCAGGAAGTGCCGCTGGACGCCCCCACCGAGACCCATGCGGGGCGCTCCTGGGAACCGCTGCTGGACGAGGTCCTCGCCTCGAAGCTGCGGATCGCCTGGTACGGGGACCGGCTGCTGTTCGCCTCGGACACCCCCGGTCCGGAGGCGGCCCTGAACGATCGTGCCTCCGCGAACCTCTGGTCGGTGGCGCTGGACGGCTCTGACCTGCGCTCGCACACCTCGCTGACCTCCCCACAGGGCTATCTGCGCGAGCCGGCGACCGACGGTTCCACTATCGTCTTCAGCTCCCGCGGCCGCCTGTTCGCGATGGACTCCCTGGAGGCGAGCCCGCGCGAGGTCGAGATCCTGGTCTCCGGCGTCGGCGCCTCACGGCTGGCGCGCCCCGCGCCGGCGACCAAGAACGTGCTGGCCATGCGCCCGCTGCATGACGCCCGGGCGAGCGTCGTCGAATGGCGGGGCAGCGTCCACGCCCTCACCCACCGCGGCGGGCCCTCCCGTCTGCTCGCCGGGGCCTGCGGGCTGCGGCTGCGGGAGGTGCACCCGCTGGGCCGCACCCCCTTCGCCCTGTTCGTCTCCGATGCGGAGGCGCTCGGCGACCGTGAGTCCGGCGGCGTCGGTTCCGACGTCCTGGCCCTCGCGCGGCTGGACGGCGGTGGCGAGGAGATCCGGCTCGACCTCGGCGCGCTGGGCCGCATCCTGCACGCGATCCCGTCCCCCGACGGCTCCAAGGTCGCGATCTCCACGCACGAGAACGTGGTGCACCTGGTGACCCTGCGGGGCCTCGAGGACCCCGCGAAGATCTCCCACCACCCGACGGCGAAGGACCCCGCCGCCTCCGCCTGGGAGCAGGATGCCGTGCACTCGGTCCCCGCTCCCCGCCTCGACCACGTGCGCGAGGTGGGGCGCTCCACCGGCGGCGAGGTGCGGGACCTCGCCTGGTCTCCGGACGGTCGCTGGCTGGTGTGGTCCGAGCCCAACTCCTGGCAGCTCAGCCGCCTGATGATCTCGGACACCGACGACCACGAGCCCACCGGCCGCGCGCTCACCACCGGGAAGTACCAGGACTCCGCCCCGGCGTTCAGCGCCGATGGCAAGCACCTGGCCCTGCTGAGCCTGCGCACCTTCGAGACGGTGTACGACGACATGGTCTTCGACCTCGGCTTCGTCAACGCCGAGCGCCCGTTCCTGCTGCCGCTGGAGGCCGCCACCCCCGATCCCTTCGGCCCGCACCCCGACGGCTGGAGCGCCGACGCGCCGGGCAAGGACGGTGCCGGCGGTCCGGGCGGGAAGGACGCCGCGAGCACCGCAGGGACCGATGCGGCCGCACGCCCGGGTGGCGCTGAGGGCACGGAGGCGGCGACCGCGGCCTCGGCGCAGCCTGCCACCTCGCACAGCGTCGCCGGTGCCGACGAGGCCCACCGCCCGCCCACCACCCGCATCGATCTCGAGTCGGTGGAGTCACGCCTGGTGCCCTTCCCGGTGGTCTCGGGCTACTACTCGCACCTCACCGCGGTCAGCAGCGGCTTCGTCTGGCTGCGCCACCCGCAGCAGGGGGTGCTGGGCAGCGCCCGCGCCGGGGTGAAGGGCGAGGCCCCGACGCCGACGCTCGAGCACTGGAACCTCACGGACCGCAAGCTCACGGTGCTCGCCGAGGGCGTCACGGACCTCTCCGCCTCCGGTGACGGGGAGTCGCTGGTGATCCGGCAGGGCGAGAAGTGGGTGCAGGTGCCCGCGACTCGCAAGGTCGAGGACGAGGATCCGGCGCGGATCGTCATCGACACCTCTCGGATGCGGCTGAGCGTCGACCCGGTCCAGGAGCGTCGCGGCATGCTCTGGGACAACTATCGGATCATGGCCCAGCAGTACTGGCGCGCGGACATGGACGGCATGGACTGGCACGCGATGACCTCCTGGTACGACCCGGTCATCGAGCGCCTGGTCACCGAGGACGACTTCCAGGACATGATGTGGGAGGTCCAGGGCGAGCTGGGCACCTCCCACGCCTACGTGAAGGGCGCGGTCTACCACGCCGATCCGCCGATGCTCCCCGCCCATCTCGGGGCCGACCTCGAGCTCCGCGACGGGCAGTGGGTGATCACCCGGATCCTGCCCGGCGACTCCTCCGACCCCGACGCCCGATCCCCGCTGCTCGCCCCCGGGGTGGGGGCGCAGGTGGGCGACGCGGTGATCCGCGTCGACGGCCGACCGGTGCACCGCGAGGGCATCGAGGCCGCACTGGTCGGCGCCGCGGACAAGCCCACCGAGCTGGTGCTGCTGCGCGACGGCGCCGAGCACCGGGTGGCGGTCACCCCGATCGCCGACGACTCCGCTCTGCGCTACCAGGCCTGGGTCGCCGCCCGACGGGCGCTGGTCGAGGACCTCTCGGGCGGTCGCCTCGGCTACCTGCACATCCCCGACATGGTCTCCTCCGGCTGGGCGCAGATGCACCGTGACCTGCGCGAGGCCTCCACCAAGGAGGGTCTGGTGGTGGACGTGCGCTACAACAGCGGCGGCCACACCTCGCAGCTGGTCACCGATCGGATCGCCCGCCGGGTGCTCTCCTGGGGCTACCCGCGCCACGAGCGTCCCGGCACCTACCCGTCCTTCGCGCCGCGCGGTGCGGTGGTGCTGGTGACCAACCAGGAGGCGGGCTCCGACGGTGACATCGTGAACGCCGTCTCCCGCGCCCTGGAGATCGGTCCCATCATCGGCACCCGCACCTGGGGCGGTGTGGTCGGCATCGACGGTCGCTACGACCTGGTCGACGGCACCGGCGTCACCCAGCCGAAGTACGCCAGCTGGTTCGAGGGCGAGGACTGGGCGATCGAGAACTACGGCGTGGAGCCGGACATCGAGGTGCCGCTGCCGCCGAACGCCTGGGTCGCGGGCGAGGACCCGCAGCTGACGCGCGGGATCACCGAGGCGCTCGCGCTGCTGGAGCAGGAGCCCGCCGCGGTCGCACCTCCGCTGCCGGCGCCGCGCTTCGGTCCCGCCACGCGCTGAGCCGCCGCCCAGCAACCGGTGCCCGGGATCGTCAGGATCCGGACCACGTCGAGCAGATTCTGGTACGGATCCTGACATTCGGCCACGGCCGTC
Organism: Brachybacterium sp.; assembly: GCA_030451965.1. GTDB lineage: Bacteria > Actinomycetota > Actinomycetes > Actinomycetales > Dermabacteraceae > Brachybacterium. Next base: position 5,320 of record JAKDNE010000212.1, read on the forward strand.
CGCGCCGCGACGGTCGGGCCCACGGTCCCGGCCCTGGCGCAGGGCCCGGGTGGACAATGGCAGGAGATGTCAGTGCCGCACAGGGCGGCGCAGGGAAGGAGCTTCGTGAACTCGTCCGGGAACGATCCGACCATCGATCAGCGCATCGCCGACCTCCCCACCGCGGTGGATCTCACGGAGGACGCCGTGATCCTCGAGGTGGACCTCTCCGGCACCGGCGCGCAGATCTGGGAGCACCTCACATCTCCGGAGCTGCTGGCGACCTGGTCGCCGATCGTCCCCGAGCGGCCGCTGACCGAGCCCGGTCCCGTCCTCTCCCGGGAGACCCCGGACGCGGACCCGGTGGCCGTCGACGTCCTGGCCACCGCCGGCGACCACGCCCTGACCCATCGCTGGGGCGACGACATCCTGGAATGGCTGATCGACGAGGCGCGGCTGACACTGCTGATGAAGCTGTCGGCTCCGCAGTACGCGCCCACCTACCTGGCCGGCTGGCAGGTGTGCCTGGCCGTGCTCGACGCCCGCCTCGAGGGCCTGGACCAGGAGCGGATCGTGGGGCGCGACGCCCTGGAGCACGGCTGGCGCGAGCTGCGCGACCGGTATGCACAGGAGCTCGATCTGCCTGATCAGCCCGAGGTGTGAGGGCGGGGCGGGAGC
>JAKDNE010000213.1 GCA_030451965.1 Brachybacterium sp.
GAGCGAGCTTCGGCTCAGCGGCGTCGACCTGCAGGAGCTGCTGGTCGGCCGCGTCCCAGGCCGCCGCGGTGATGCCGCTGACCTGCACGGAGGCGTCGAGCTCGGCGTCGAGCTCGAGCAGGTCCTCGCCGAAGTCGGCGGTGGTCACCGGGCCACTGTCCAGGCGCGGCGGGCCGACGGAGACGATGCCGTCCCGGACGGCGACCACGTGCCCGTTGGCCTCGGCCCGAGAGAGCAGGAAGTCCCAGTCGGTGGCGTCGTGCTGGACCAGCATCGGATGCCCGGCGCCGGTGGGGGCGACCTCGGCGACGAGGCCATGGGCCTCCAGCAGCTCCTCGAGCGCCGCGGCGTCGGTGGAATCGCCGAAGTAGCGGCTGCGGCGGCCCCGGGTCATCCGCACCGCCTCATCCCGACATTCGACGGTGAGGCTGTTGCTCTGCCGTCGCACCCGGATCCGCTGGCCGATGACGGGACCGCGGAACACGCTCCACTCCCCGTCGTCCGTGCCGAGGCGGATCTCCAGGCGCCGCCCGGGCACCAGCTGGTCGGTGTCCGAGAGCGGGAAGGTCTGCCGGGCGGGCTCACCGTCGGCCAGGCGGAGGGTCGCCCGCGGGATACGGCCCAGCGCGTGGGCGACCGTCAGCGACAGCACCGCATCGCTGGCGAGGATCTCCTCACCGTCGACGAGCAGGCGGATGCGCGTGGGCCCGCTCATGGTGTCCTCTCCTGTGCGGACAGACGAGGGAACAGCAGCGAGCTGCCCACCCTCAGGGTGCGGAAGTCATCCAGCCCGTTGGCCTCGGCGACGCGGAGATAGTGGCGGGGGTCGCCGTAGACGCGGTGGCAGAGACCGGGCAGGGTGTCACCGGGGCGGACGGTGCGCTGGTGGGTGAGGTCGGGTGATTCCTTGGCCTCCTCCGCACGACGGCGCGCATCGGCGATCGAGCTGACGAACTGCACCGTCATCACCGCCCGCAACGGCTTCCCGTCGGGTCGGAACAGCTTGTACAGGGTGCTCACGGAAGCGGCCCGGCCGGTGAAGATCGCGTCTCCCCACACCAGCTTGAGGTGATAGGTCTGGTGGGCCTCCCCCTCGAAGCCGACCAGCACGGAGCGGAAGTCGTCGACGTCCTTCTGGATCCCCTCCGGCTTCGCGTCGCCGTCGATGATGCCGGAGGCGTCGAAGAGGAAGTCCAGGGTCAGTCCCTGCGGCGGGCTGTACAGGTACACCAGCTCGGTCCCGCCGGTCCCCTGCCCCTGCTGCTTCGCGAGCTCGAGCGTGTGCTCGAGGGTGTAGGACTCCGGATTGATCAGCACCTCGAACTCGCGCGCCGCCTGCAGGCGACCTCCTTGGGACGCGTCCTGCGCCGTCAGAAAGGCGAGGACCAGCATCTTCTCGAGGGTCCCGGACTGCGCCATGGCTGCTCAGCGCTCCTCTCGGTCCCGCAGAGTCCGCAGCACCTGCTCGACGCAGTCGGCCAGGAGCTCGTTCCGTTCGGTCGGGCTGAGTCCGCCCCGGCCGCCGCCCGTGCCGGGCCCGCCGGTTGCGGAGTCGCCGTCGACGGTCATCCGGATGCGCAGCTCGTCGATCTCGATGGGCATGGGGCTGTTCCTGTCTGCTCTGCTCAGGCCGTGCGGGTTTCGGAGGCCTGCGGGGACGGGCTGACGTGGAAGTACCGGTAGGTCAGCTCGAGGGTCTCGATGACCACGGCGCTCTCCTGGGCGTCGAGGTCGCTGATCGACCACTTCTTCGGGATCGCGTGGACCACGTTCCAGGTGCGCAGCGGCTCGGATCGCTCGTTCAGCAGGGTGACGGTGAGCGAGCGCGGGGAGAAGACCCGATCTCGGAACGCCTCCAGGAACCAGGCGATCGTCTCGGAGCCGGTGAACATGCCACGGGTGAGCACCAGGTCGGAGTAGGTGGTGCGCACGGGCAGCTTGTGCACGTAACGGTTCTCCCCGCCCTCGGCGTACTCCTCGGTCTCGTACTCGACGCTCAGCCCCGAGACCGACTGGAACCGGGCGTCATCCGGTGTGCTGCTGTTCTCGAACTCCACTCGGTAGTGGAAGGCCCAGGGCGGGTAGTAGCCGGTCACGGTCCTCACCTCCTCTCGCATCGGCGCCGGGTCAGATCTCCATCTGCGTGAGTCCTTCGTGCGCGATCTCCACGCTCTCGATGGCGATCTCGTTGGCGTCGGACTTCAGGTCGGCGCCGGAGGTCTTGACCGGGAAGCAGCGGATGGCCTTCCAGGCGGCCACCGGTTCGTGCTTCTCGTTCAGCAGGTTGATGAGCACGTCCCGACGGTTCTCGGCGCGGGTGTTGGTGACCGACTCGTGCCAGGTGGCGAAGTCGATGTCCTGCTCGAAGGTGCCGCGCTTGAGGGTGATGTTGCCGTTCTTGACCAGTCCGGGCATCACCAGCTTCGCGAAGTCCTTGGAGTCGCTGTGGCGGTACTCGATCTTCTCGCGCTCCATCACCAGGCCGGTGACCTCGGTGAAGTTGAGCCGGGCTGAGCCCCACTGCACCTGGAAGTGGTAGCGGGGGATCGGATAGTCCTGCGGCATGATGTGCTCCGTTCCGAAGTGGGGTCGGTCCCGGGATCACCCGGGCGGTCAGCTCTGCGCCATCGTGTGGGAGAAGCGCAGCACGATGAACTCGGCAGGTCGCACGGCGGCCATCCCGATCTCGACGATCATCCGGCCCTCCAGGATGTCCATCGCGGTCATGGTGCGTCCCAGACCGACGGCGACGTAGAAGGCGTGCTCGGGCTTCACCCCCTGCAGCGCCCCCGCCCGCCATTGGAGCGTCAGGAAGTTCTCGATCATCGACTGCACCTTCACCCAGGTGTTGGCGTCGTTGGGCTCGAACACGAACTGCTCGGTGGCCTTGCGGATCGACTCCTCGGCGAACAGGAAGAAGCGGCGCACGCTCACGTACCGCCACTCGTTGCTGTTGCCGGCCAGGGTGCGGGCGCCCCACACCACCGTGCCGCGGCCGGTGCGGGTACGGATCGCGTTGATCGACTTCCCGCTGGGGTCGATGTTGAGCGTGCCCTGCTGGGCGTCGGTGACCTCCACCGTCGGTCGGAGCACATCGACCAGCGCCACGTTCGCCGGGGCCTTCCAGACGCCGCGCTCGCCGTCGATCCGGGCGCAGATCCCGGCGATCGCCGCGCTCGGTGCCAGGACGACGGGCAGGTCACGGATCGCGGCCACGGCCCGCTCATGGACCTGCGTATTGGCTGTCATCCACTCGTCCAGGGTCTTCGTGGTCGGGGAGCCGTGATCGACGGTATGTGCGACCTCCGTGGCGCTCGCCTCGACCACGACGTCGTACCGGGTGACCAGGTTCGGAGCGTAGGCGGCGCCACGATCCAGCGCGATATTCGGGCCATCGTCGCGGAACGCGGTCACCGCCGAGTTCAGCGCGGCGCGGTCGACGGCGTCGTCGGCACCGAAGAGGTCGAGCAGGGCGAAGCGGTCGCCCAGCTCCAGGCACTGGGCCAGGGCCGTGTTCCACACACCGGAGAAGTCCCCGATGTCCTCGAGCTGCTGCGCCTCGGGGATGACCAGGAGGGTGGGCTCGTCGACGGCTTCCAGTGCGCCGATCGCCGCCTCGAAGGCGTCGACCGTGAGTCCCGGGTCGACTGCGGCGCTGCCACTGCCGCCGCCTCCCGTGCCTCCGCCGGCTGCGCCTCCCGTCCCGTCGTCATCCGTCGTGTCGTCGTCGTCCGTCGTGTCGTCGCCGGGGGTGGGGTCATCCCCGTCGTCGGGGGTGTCATCGTCCATGAAGCGCCCCGAGGAGACGATGTAGCAGCTCCCGCCCCCGTTGGCGAAGAACAGCCGCAGGGAGGGGAAGAGGAGATGCGGAGAGCGGTCGGCATCGGAGAGCGTGGCTGCCGCCGCGAACCCTGCTCCCTCCGGGGAGGAATCCGTCGTCTCGGTGATCGCGACCGTCACTGCGGTCTCCCGGGGCGGGCCGCCGAAGAGCTCCTGGAACTCGACCAGGGACTCGATGCGTGTCGGCACCTGGTGGAGGTCGCCGGGCTCGTCACGTCGAGCCTTCTCGGTGCAGCCGATGAAGGCGGGGACCGCGGTCGCGACCGGGGCGACGCTCGGAGGGAACGAGGGGATCTCCTCGATGTGGACGCCTGGTGTCGTGTACGGGGGCATGACTGTCCTTCTTCCGGGCTAGTGGACGGGGATGACGGAGACCAGTCGGGCGATCCTCGTCGAGTCGGCAGGGTCGACCTCCACCGCGAGGGAGGAGGCCGCGGGCTTCTGGCGGTCCACGGCCCGGCCGTGGTGGGTCAGCGGCAGCGGGTGCGGCTCCACGTGCTGCTCGACGCCGTCGTCGCGGCGGACGAACTGCCAGGTGGTGCGGCGGTTCCTGAAGTGCACCTCGAACACCGGATGGGGCCGGCGGGCGGTGCCGTCCGCGCCCAGCAGGTCGAACTCCGAGTCATCGGGTCGACGGGCGACGAGATCGATCACCGCCATCGTGTCCGCGGGCAGGTCCGCGGTCAGCTCCACGCCGCGCTCCGGGGCGCCGTCGACGTTCGGAGGTGGGACGATCCGGGGCACATCGCCCTGGTGGACGTAGACGGGCAGCTCCGCAGTCGCGCCGAGATCCTGGGTCCCGGCGCCGGGAGCATCGCTGGTCAGATGCAGCAGGCGACCGTCCTCGACCACGAGGTCCTCGACCCGCTCCCCCGGACCGGCCCCGTACTCACGGGACAGGAACAGTCGCCGCCCGGAGTCGCCGGCGGCGCCACGGGCCGTGCCCGTCAGGTTCGACAGCTGCGGGACCTCGGTGCGGTAGCGGCGCACCGCGAGGCGGTCGTCCTCCTGCTCGATGGCCTCGACCGTGGTGCGGTGTCGCAGCGACATCGTGGAATAGGCGCCGAGGCCCGCGGACCGAGGGCTCAGGGTGAACGTGAACCGGACGTCAGCGGAGAGGACGGCCTCCGACGGCACCGCGATCAGCACCCCCGTCGCGGTCACCCGCAGCACGCCTCGCAGCCCCCGCACCAGGGTCCGGGTCGAGGCGGTGGGCCGGATATCGAGCAGGCGGCGCACGTCGTAGGCGCGCAGACGACGGCTCCTGTCCGCGCCTGCGGACTCGGAGTCCGCTGCCGCGAACACCGTGGCCCCGTCGTCCAACCAGTAGTGGTGCAGCAGTCGCACCTCCACCAGCGGAGTGACGTCGGAGCGCCTCGCCTCGGCCATCTCAGGTCACCGCCACCTCATGGGAGAAGGTGCCCAGGACCTCGCTGATCAGCGGATCCTCGCGCGGGGCGACCGGCAGGCGCAGCTCGAGCATCCGCATCGAGTACAGCGCGAAGGGGAACTGCTTCCCGCCCAGCATCCCCCACATGTCGTTGACCTCCTCCATGGTCGGAGACCAGAGGTTCAGCACCAGGCGGAAGTCCTCCAGCCGATCCAGGGGGTTCACGGGCTGACCCTCCTGCAGCGACTGGGGGGAGATCGTGTCCGGGGCGAACTCCGGGACGGCCTGGAAGAACGCGATCGCCCGGGACAGGCCCAGCAGAGCGTCGGAGTACTCGCTATGGGTCGCCGAGACCAGCAGAGCCAGGTTCAGGCAGATCGGAGGGTTCTCATAGCGCGCCGTCAACCGTTCCGGGTCTCGCGTGCGGTTCGGCAGATTCCGATGCGCCCTTTCCTCGGAGATGTTCACGACGGTGAGCAGCACCTTCTCCCTCAGCTTCCCGGTGCCTCCCTGCTGCGAGGAGACATCCGCCGGACTGCCCAGCGCGCAGTGGGCCGCGTTCTCGTCGAAGCCCTTCAGGTGCCTCTCGAGCTCATTCCGCAGAACCACCAGCGCATGAGAGATCATGGCTCTCACCCTGACAGCGGCTCGTCACGGGGCCGTCACCGCCGCGTCACCGTCGCGTCACCGGCACGGGTGGGATGCGCTGGAAGAACTGGGA
>JAKDNE010000214.1 GCA_030451965.1 Brachybacterium sp.
CTGATCTCCTGCCGTTCGTGCCTCACAGCACGTCGGTCAGCCGATATCGAGGCCGAGCAGGTCGTCCTCGGTCTCGCGACGGATCAGGGTGCGGATCCCGCCGTCGCGCACCGCGATCACCGGTGGTCGCGGCACGTGGTTGTAGTTGGAGGCCAGCGAGTAGCAGTACGCGCCGGTGACCGGCACCGAGATCAGGTCACCGCGCTCCACATCACTGGGCAGGTACTCGTCCTTGACCACGATGTCTCCGCTCTCGCAGTGCTTGCCGACCACGCGGACCACCTCGGGCTGGGCGTCGGAGACCCGACCGGTGAGCAGGCAGGAGTAGTCGGCGTCGTACAGCGCGGTGCGCACGTTGTCGCTCATCCCGCCGTCGACGGAGACGTACACGCGGTGATGGGGGCCGCCCAGGCGGACATCCTTCACGGTGCCCACGGAGTACAGGGTCTGCGTGGACGGGCCGGCGATCGCTCTGCCGGGCTCGAAGGACATATGGGGCACTTCGATCTCGAGCTCATGGCACTGCGTCGAGACGATCCGCGCGATCCCGGCGGCGAGCACCTCGGGCGTGGCCGGGGTGTGCTGGGTGTTGTACATGACGCCGAAACCGCCGCCGAGGTCGAGCTGGTCGATGGTGTGATCGAGCTCGGCGCGGATCCGGGCGACCAGTGCGAGGACCCGGCGTGCGGCGACCTCGAAGCCGCCGGTATCGAAGATCTGGGAGCCGATATGGGAGTGCATCCCCAGCAGGTCCAGCTGCGGTGCCTGGAGCACACGGTGCACGGCGTCGAAGGCGGCGCCGCCGGTGAGGGAGAGCCCGAACTTCTGATCCTCGTGCGCGGTGGCGATGAACTCGTGGGTGTGGGCCTCCACCCCGGTGGTCACCCGCAGCATCACGGCGGCGCGCAGGCCGAGCCGCGCCGCGACGTCGTCGACCAGCTCGATCTCGTCGAGGGAGTCGATGACGATGCGACCCACCCCGGCCTCGAGGGCGCGGCGGATCTCCGTCTCTGACTTGTTGTTGCCGTGCAGGGCGATGCGCTCTGCCGGGAAACCGGCGCGCAGGGCGACGGCGAGCTCGCCGCCGGTGCACACGTCCAGGCCCAGCCCATCCTCCTCGACCCAGCGCACCACGGCGCCGCACAGGAACGCTTTGCCCGCGTAGTACACGTCCGCCCCACGGTGGGGGCCGAACGCCTCGGCGAAGGCGTCGCGGAAGGCGCGGGCCCGGTGGCGGAAGTCGTCCTCGTCGAGCACGAAGGCGGGGGTGCCGACCTCTTCGGCGATGCGCCGCACGTCCACGCCGGCGATCTCGACGGCGCCCTCGGCATTGCGTGCGGAGTTCCGCGACCACAGCCCGTCGATGAGGTGGTTGACGTCCCGGGGGTACGGCAGCCAGGTGGGGGCTGCATCGTTGCCGTGTAGGGCTCCGGCCTCGTGGGCACGCATGTCTGCTCCTGGTCTCGCACTGTCTCGCCCCCACGATCTCGCCGGGCGGCTCGCGCCGTCGGCGCTCCCCGAGGGTAGGTGCGACGTCGATGCCCTCGCAGTCATGTCCGGCCCTCGAGCAGTGCATCCAGTCCCCGTCCAGCCGGTCGGATCCGACCTGCACGGGTCGGAGGCGCAGTTCACCGATGGTGCAGCGGGACCTCGTGTCCAGCAGGTGAGCGATCACACTTGATAGTCTCGGACCGTCGGCGCGGGAGCCGCAGTCCGACCCCTTCGGGCGCTTCCCGCCCGCTCCCTCGCCTCCGAGATCGATTCCATGCGAAGGAGTACCGTTGCCCACTTCAACTTCGGTCCAGGACCGACCCGGCGAGCACGAGCTGGTGGTCGTCGCCAATCGGCTGCCGGTGGATTCCCGCACCCTCCCCGACGGTGCCACCGAGTGGGTGACCAGTCCCGGCGGGCTGGTCACCGCGATGGAGTCGGTGATGCGCAATGTCGACTCCGGCGCCTGGGTGGGATGGGCCGGCGCGCCCGGCGAGGCCCCCGAACCCTTCGAGGCCGACGGGATGAGCCTGTACCCGGTGCGGCTGGACCAGGAGGACATCGAGCGGTACTACGAGGGCTACTCCAACGCCACCCTCTGGCCGCTGTACCACGACGTCATCGTCGCCCCGGAGTTCCACCGCGGCTGGTGGGACTCGTACCTCTCGGCGAACCGTCGCTTCGCGGCGGCGGCCGCCCCGGTGGCGGCCGCGGGCGGGACCATCTGGGTGCACGACTACCAGCTGCAGCTGGTCCCGCGGATGATCCGGGACCGGCGCAGCGACGTGCGCATCGGCTTCTTCAACCACATCCCGTTCCCGCCCGTCGAGCTGTTCTCCCAGCTCCCCAAGCGCAACTCCATCCTGCGCGGACTGCTCGGCGCGGATCTCGTGGGCTTCCAGCGCGAGAGCGATTCGCTCAACTTCCTCGCCGCAGTGCGCAAGCTGCTGGGCCACCACGTGGACGGGATGACGATCTCCGTTCCCGGTATCGGGGCCGCCCCGGTGAGGGAGGTCCAGGTGCGGACCTTCCCGATCTCCATCGACTCCTCCGCCGTCTCCACCCTCACCGAGGACCCCGAGATCCGCGAGCGCGCCGCGCAGCTGCGCCGCGACCTCGGCGATCCGGAGAAGATCGTGCTGGGTGCGGACCGCCTGGACTACACCAAGGGCATCCGTCACCGGCTGAAGGCCTGGGGCGAACTGCTGGACGACGGTTCGATCGACCCGCACGACACGGTGATCATCCAGATCGCCACGCCGTCCAGGGAACGGGTGGAGTCGTACCGGCAGCTGCGCGATGAGGTCGAGCTGACGGTGGGACGGATCAACGGCGAGCACGCGCCGCTCGGTCGCCCGGCCGTGTCCTATCAGCACCACTCCTTCGACCGCCGGGAGATGACGGCGCTGTTCATGGCCGCTGACGTGGTGCTGGTGACGGCACTGCGCGACGGCATGAACCTGGTGGCCAAGGAGTATGTCGCCTCCCGCCCGGACCTGCACGGGGTGCTGGTGCTCAGCGAGTTCGCCGGCGCGGCCGACGAGCTGCGTGCTGCGGTGCTGGTGAATCCCCACGACATCGATGAGCTCAAGGCCGCGATCCTGCGGTCACTGGCGATGCCGCCCGAGGAGCAGGAGGAGGCGATGCGCTCCCTGCGACATCAAGTGATGGAGCACGACGTGCAGTTCTGGGCCCACCAGTTCCTCGAGCGCCTCACCGCCTCAGGCGCACCGGAGGACGAGGCGGCGCAGGTCGTGCGCCTCACCGGGGACGCTCCCAGCGACCCTGCCGAACTCGACGGGGCGCTGCGCGGGTTCACGGCGGTGCCGCGGCTGCTGATCGCTTCCGACTTCGACGGCGTGCTGGCACCGATCGTCTCCGACCGCGATGCGGTCCAGCCCGATCAGGAGGCGCTCACCGCGCTCCGGGAGCTCTCCGACCTCCCGGGTGTCGCCGTCGCCCTGATCTCCGGACGCGCACTGGCCGATCTCGACTCCCATACCGCGATGCCCAGCTCGGTGGTGCTGGTGGGCTCGCATGGCGCGGAGGTCGGGGCGCTCCCGCCCTGGATGCAGGCCGAGGTGCTGGACAAGTCCGCGCTGAGCATGACCCCGGAGAAGGAGGAGCAGCTCGCCGCGATCACTCGCACACTGCATCGGATCGCCCGCGCCCACCCCGGCACGGAGGTCGAGACGAAGCCGACGGCCGCGGTGCTGCACACGCGAAACGCCAAGGGCCGCGGGGGGCTCAACGCCACCGACTCGGCGCTCGAGTACGCCACGACCCTGCCCGATGTCACGGTGACGCCGGGCAAGGAGGTCGTGGAGTTCGCGGTGGTGCACACCTCGAAGGGAATGGCGATCGACGCCCTGTCCCGGGCGAGTGCGGCCGATGCCTGGCTGTACCTGGGTGATGACGTCACCGATGAGTCCGTCTTCGCCCAGCTGGGCAACGGTGACGTGGGGGTGAAGGTGGGTGGCGGCGACACCGCGGCCCACCTGCGGATCCCGGATCCCGCGGCGGCACGGGACCTGCTCCGGCGCCTGCTGGAGCTGCGCGCCGAGCAGAGCTGAGCAAAGAATCCCCGGTCACAGACCGTGACGGACTGTGACCGGGGATCCCCTCGGTGCCCGCGACAGGATTCGAACCTACGACCTTCTGCTCCGGAGGCAGACGCTCTATCCACTGAGCTACGCGGGCGGACTTGGGAAGTCTAGCAACAACTGCGAGTGGCTGACCGCGTCCACGGCGTGGAGCCCCACGGGTGTGAGAGGGACCTCACCGCAGCAACGGCAGCTGCGCACCGTGCAGCACCGCAGAGGGGTCCGCAGCGATGCCGAGACCGCTCGGCTCAGCACCGGAACGCACCAGCAGGTCCCCGACAGCGGCGATCATCGCGCCGTTGTCGGTGCACAGACGCGGTGACGGGATCCGCAGCTCGATACCCGCTGCGACGCACTTCTCCTGCGCGACCGCGCGCAGGCGCGAGTTGGCGGCGACGCCGCCGACGATGACCAGGGTGTCGAGGTTCCGTTCGCGCACCGCCCGCATCGCTTTGGTGACCAGCACGTCCACCACGGCCTGCTCGAAGGAGGCGGCGATATCCGCGACCGGCACCGGCTCGCCGGCGCGCTCGAGGGTCTCGACGGTGCGGGCCACCGCGGTCTTGAGCCCGGAGAAGGAGAACGTGAACGGCGCGTCCTTCGGGCGCAGCATCGCGCGCGGGAACGAGAAGGCCGTGGGGTCGCCGTCGACAGCGGCGCGGGAGATCGCGGGCCCTCCGGGATAGCCGAGGCCGAGCAGCCGGGAGACCTTGTCGAAGGCCTCCCCCGCTGCGTCGTCGAGGGTGTCACCGAGATGCTCGATGGGGTCGCGCACCAGGTCGCCGACGGCGAGGATCGAGGTGTGGCCACCGGAGACGATGAGCACGATGCTGCGCTCGGGCAGCGGGCCGTGCTCGAGGGTGTCGGCGGCGGCATGGCCTGCCAGGTGATGCACACCGTACAGAGGCTTGCCGAGCGCCCAGGCGATCGACTTCGCAGCGGCGAGTCCGACATGCACGGCCGTGGCCAGGCCCGGTCCGGAGGTGACGGCGACGTGCGAGACGTCGGCCAGCTCGACATCCGCATCCTCGAGTGCGATCCGCAGCGTGGGGACGACGGCTTCGAGATGGGCGCGGGCGGCGATCTCGGGGACCACTCCCCCGAAATCGGCGTGCTGAGAGGCGCTCGAGGCGAGGCCCTGTCCCAGCAGGATGCCGTCCGAGACGAGGCCGAAACCGGTCTCGTCGCAGGAGGACTCGACCCCGAGGACGATCGGGGACGCGAGCGTCGTCACCGCAGGATCGACATCGGGTTGGAGTAGTTGCCCGCTTCGTCCATCTTCGCGAAGTGCAGGTGGCATCCGGTGGAGCGGCCGGTGGAGCCGACGTAGCCGATGGTGTCGCCCGCACTGACGGTGGCGCCCACCGAGGTGTTGTAGCCCTGCAGGTGGTAATAGCCGGTGACGACCCCGTTGCCGTGGTCGATCTTCACCCGCTTGCCGGAGGCGCTGTTCTGCTCGACGGCGATGACGGTGCCGGACTTGGCCGCGGCCACGGGGGTGCCGCAGGCGGAGCCGAAGTCGACGCCGTTGTGGCCCTTGAAGTAGCCGAGGACGGGGTGCATGCGCCCGCCGAACCCGGAGGTGATGGGGCCGCTGACCGGGCGCAGGTAGCCCTCATGGCCCACCGGATCGGCGACCTCGGCCTCTTCGACGGGCTCGGGGACGGAGACCTCGATGCCGGTGTCCTCGGCCTCCTCGGCGGGCTCGGACTTCTCGGAGTCCGGGGAGGTGCGTGCCTCGGAGCGGCTGGCGTCAGCATCCTCGGCGCGGGTCTCGACTGCGGCCGCGGTGGCGACATCGGCGGACGGGATCGCC
>JAKDNE010000215.1 GCA_030451965.1 Brachybacterium sp.
CCCAGGTAGTCGTCCATGTGGAAGGAGTCCACGCGGGTCCAGTCGATCCGGGGATCGACACCCAGGGTCGCGAGCATCTGCTCCTGGGACGGTGCCGAGGCGAAGATGACCCGGGCGCGCTCCTGCTCGCCCAGTACACACGCAAGGACGTCTGCGGCGGCGCGACCGGCGGCGGCGCCGGCCTCGGCTGGGGTCGCGCTGGCGACGGTGGACAGGTGGGACGCAGGATCTGTGGTCGGCATGATGCCCCTTCGTGATGTCAGGTCGGGTGAGCACCGGCGCGGCATCGGCCTGGTCGCGCCACCTCGCGTGCAATCGGTTGCATTCTACCACGGGCGGGGGCTGCGGTCACGGGTACCGAGCGTCCGGGGAGCACGTGCTGCGCAGCGCGAGGGCCGCTGCCGACGATCCCATCCTCCGCGACCAGGCGGGTCGACCAGCCTGCCGGGCCGTAGCGGGCGTGGCACCGCCCGCTGCGTTCACTGCTTCGTGCGACGCGCGGCTGGCCCGATGGTGCCGCGCAGGGCGACCCTGCCGGGGATCGAGACCGCACGACTCCCCTGCCCCGCGATCGCTTCGCCCAGCAGTTCGACCGCGGTCGTGCCCAGCTCTCCGAACGGAGCGGAGACGGTGGTCAGAGCAGGGGTCATGGTCTGGGCCAGCAGCACGTCGTCGCAGCCCACCACGCTGCGGTCTTGGGGCACTCTTTCACCTCGGTCGCTGAGGCCGGCGATGACTCCAGCGGCCATCAGGTCGTCGAAGGCAAAGACGGCCCCGGCGTCGGCGTCGATGACCTGCGCGGCGACCGCACGGCCGTCCTCGAACTGCGCCTCGAGGGGACCGACCTCGACGATCTCGACGCCGGTCCGCTCGGCCCAGGAACGCACTGCCCGGGCGCGATGGGTCGCCGCCCAGGTCGCTTGGGGACCGCGAAGCAGTGCGACACGCTGATGCCCGAGCTCGACGAGACGGTCGCCGATCTCCTGCAGTGCGGCGGTGTTGTCCACCACGATGGAGGACGCGGCGCGCGTGGACCGGTTCACGAGCACCGCCGGCACCCCGGCGAGCGCCTCCCGCAGCCTCGCGGCGGGCAGGCGGGGGGAGGCGACGATGACGCCGTCAACCTGTGGGCGGATGCGGGAGACGAGCTCCTGCTCGGCACTCGCGCTGAGTTCGGAGTCGATCAGCAGCAGTTCGGCGTCGCGGGCACGTGCGGCGACCTGCACGGCGCGGATCAGGGGCGGGAAGAACGGGTTCTGCACATCGGGCACGAGCATGCCGATCACCCCCGTACGGCCGGTGGCCAGGCCGCGCGCCGCCCGATTGGGGCTGTACCCGAGTTCGTGAGCAGCTGCCAGCACTGCCTCGCGCACGGAGTCCTTGACCAGTTCCGGCCGGGACAATGCCCGCGAGACGGTCGACGGGGACACCCCTACTGCCTGCGCAATCGAATAGATCGTGGGCTTAGTGGTGGTGCTGGCGCGGGCCATCGCGGCGCTCCTCTCTCGTGCGACCAGCCTTCTCTGCAACCGTACGAAGGCGATGTCGGCTCATTGTGCCGCAGGCGGTGCCTGCAGCCGCGCCGATGCTCAGAAGCTGCGAACCTCTCCCCCGGCCCCAGCACTGGCCTGAGCGTTCAACGCCACCTCGGTCGCCAGCAGGCTCGCGGTGGTCGTGATCTCCGGCGCGCGACCCGCCCTCAGGGCGTCGAAGAAGTACTGGGCCGGTCGCGGGGCCTCGGGCAGCGGCGGCTCCCAGGTCGCGCGGTCGTGGGTGGTGACGGTGAGGCGCTGGAAGGCCCAGTCGACCTCAGCGGTGCCGCGGGTCCCGGTCACACGCATGCGGTAGTGGCCGTGCACCTCGGATGCCTGCGGCGCCAGCCAGTTCGCTTCGATCGTGGCCGAGACCGACCCGGCGTGCAACAGCAGCGCCACGTGGTCCTCGATCCCCACCTTCGGATCGGCGAGCGCGCGGCCCGTGCGGGCGGAGACGGTGCCGTGGGCGGCACCGGCCAGGTCCAGGACCAGGTCGATGTCGTGGATAGGCAGGTCTCCGGCAATTCCACCGTAGGTGGCCGGATCCAGGAACCAGGCCGGGCGGGCGTCACGGTTCAGCTTGTGAGGACCGGTGGAGGCGATCAGCGAGATCTCTCCCAGTTCACCGTCGGCCAGCAGGCGCCGTAGCGCGAGCGTGGGACTGTAGAAGCGCTTCTCGAAGACGATCGACACGTGGCGTCGCGAGCGCGCTGCCGCTTCCCGGATCTGCGCGAGCTGCTCCAGCGATGTGCACAGCGGCTTGTCGGCCAGCACGTGAGCCCCGGCGTCCAGTGCGGCGACGGTCGCGGCCGCCCGCGCGGAGTAGATCCCTGCGATCAGGGCGACGTCCACGTCGTGCGCGGACAGCAGCTCCTCCGCCGTCTCGTACAGCGGCACCTCGAGCTTCCCCAAGAAGCGTGCACGGAGGTCGGGATCGGGTTCGGAGGCGCCGACGAGCTCGAGCTCGTCGCGATGGGCGACCTCGGTGAGGGCATAGTCGACGTGCTGGTGGGCGGCGCCGAGGATCGCGACCTTCATGAGTTCTCCTGGAGGGTGACGAGGCGGCCGGTGGCGGCTGCCGTGGTGAGGGCATCGAGCAGGCGCACGGTGTCCGCACCGTCGCGCCCGGTGATCGACGGGGCGCTCTGGGTGGCGAGGGCGGTGAGCACGTCGTCCCACTGCTGGATGTGCCCGGCGATGCCGATCGCGTTGGGGTTCGAGGCGCCGACGCCGATCGTGTCGGCGGCGGTTTCGATCTGCGGGGCAGGCACGCCGTCGACCTCCCAGCGCAGGATCTCCCCCTGGCCGATCTCGACCACTCCTCGTTCGCAGTGGAACGTGAGCGTTGCAGGGCTGCCGGGCGGTGTCGCGGTGGAGGTGCTGATCAGGCCCAGCGCCCCGGAGGTGAAGCGGACCGTGGCGACAGTGGTGTCCTCCGCCTTGGTGGCGTGGGCGAGCGTCCCCTGCTGTGCGGTGACGGACTGAACAGGACCGGCGAGCCAGTTGAGCAGGTCCACGTTGTGCACGCCCTGGTTCAGCAGCGATCCGCCGTTGCCGGCCTCGCCGCGCCAGGCGGCGTCCTCGTAGTAGGAGGGGTCCCGCCACCAGTGGACGTGGGTGGTGGCCAGGCGTATCGCACCCAGCTGACCTGCCTCGAGCGCTTCCCGCAGCGCCACGACCTCTGGTTCCAGCCGACGCTGGGACATGACGGCGATCTGCAGGCCCCGCCGGGCGGCGCGCTCGACCACGAGTTCGGCATCCGCAGAGGTCATCGCGAGCGGCTTCTCGACGACCACGTGCTTGCCAGCATCCAGTGCATTCAGAGCCTGCTGGGCGTGCAGGGCGCTCGGGGTGGCCAGGGCCACCAGGTCGACCCGGTCGTCGGCCAGCACCTCCTCGGGAGTGCGCTGTTCTGCAGTGGGCCACCCCGTGTCCGCAGCCTGCTCCGGGGTGCCTCCCGAGTAGCTGATGAGCTGCGCACGATCGCGCAGGGCATCCAGTGCCCGGGCGTGACTCGTGCCGATGGTTCCCAGGCCGAGCAGGCCGACTCCGATCGGGTGGGGCATGGAGTGTCCTTCCGACGTCCGATCCGTGCGGCTGCTGCGCCAGCAAACGGTTGCGCCTGGCATGTTAGCGAGGAAACCGCCGAGGTTCCAGAGGCCCGAGGGGTTGACGTGCAAGCGATTGCAGTTCATGCTGTGGGGGGCAAGGACGCCATCCGCACGACCCGCCTGCGAGCGGGAATCGATCCGGGAGCACCCCGGAGAACGAGGGGAACTGAGCAGTGTTGCGCATCGGCTTGATCGGCACCGAGAACTCGCACATCACCCACTTCACACGCTTTTTGAATGTCGAAGAGCGCTACCCCGGCGCGCGAGCGACCGCGCTCGTGGGCGGCCGCTCGCCGCGGAACCAGGAGCTCGCCGAATTGGGCGGGATCGACCTGGTGGTCGAGACACCGGAAGATCTGGGTGAGCAGGTGGACGCCGGGATCGTCTCCACCCGTGACGGGGCGAAGCACCTCGCGCACGCCCGTCCGCTGCTCGAGTCCGGCAAGCCGGTGCTGGTGGACAAGCCGCTGGCTACCTCCGTCGAGGACGCGCAGGAGCTGCTCGCGATCGCCCAGCGCACCGGCGCCGTGCTGGTCTCCTGCTCGGCTCTGCGCTTCGTGCCCGAGATCGCGCACTTCTCCCCTACTGCGGAGACCGGCGCACTGCGTCATCTGCACGTGGTCGGCGCCGCTGATCCGGACAGCGAGTACTCGGGACTGTTCTTCTACGGGATCCACCACGTCGAGGCGGCACTGGAGATCCTCGGTAACCCCGTCGTGGAACCCGGGTCTCTCGAGGTCGATGTCAGCCGCACCGGTGACACGGTCGTCGCTCACCTCGCGCTGCAGGGCGTGCCGGTCACCCTGACCTTCGTGACGCCCGGCGAGGGCACCAAGGTGCCGTTCCACGCCACCGCCGTGATGGAGAACGCCGTGATCTCCCACGAACTGACGCTCAGCAAGGACTACAACGCACCGGCGCTGGCGGAGTTCCTGTCGGCCGCCGAGCGCGGCACGTCATCCCGTACGCCCGCGGATCTGCTCTCCCCGGTCGTGGTGCTCTCCTCGATCGCTGCAGCTCTCGAAAGGACCTCCCGATGACCGCGAACCCCATCCCCGCTGCCGCGGACTCCGTCCGATTCGGCATCATCGGCGTCGGCATCATCGGCCGTCAGCACGCCCAGCGGCTGACCGGTGAGAACTCCCCCGCCACCCTGGTGGCCGTGGCAGATGCCCATCCCGAGGCCGCCCACGAGGTGGCGACCGAGTACGGGATCGAGGCCGCCGCCACCGTCACCGACCTGCTGGCCCGGCAGGACATCGACGCAGTAGTCATCGCCGTGCCCTCCGGTCTGCATGCGGACGTCACCATCGAGGCGCTCACGGCCGGCAAGCACATCTATCTCGAGAAGCCGATCGAGATCACCGTCGAGGCCGCCGATCGGATCCGCGCCGCCGAGCAGGCCTCCGGGAAGCTGCTGACCGTCGCCAGCCAGCGTCGTTTCGCCGCCGAGAACCAGTACCTCAAGCAACTGGTGACAGAGGGGCGGCTCGGGACGATCACCTCCGCCACGGTCGAGGTGCCACTGTGGCGCAGCCAGGAGTACTACGACTCCGGTGCCTGGCGCGGCACCTGGAAGCTCGACGGCGGCGGCGCTCTGATGAACCAGGGCGTCCACCTGGTGGATCTGACCCTGTGGCTGTTGGGCGACGTCGAGGAGCTCTACGCCCACACCGGGCTGCTGGCCCACGAGCGCATCGAGGTGGAGGACACCGTGACGGTCACCGCCCGCCTCCGCTCCGGAGCCCAGCTGACCTTCCAGGCCACCACCGCCGCCTTCGGCGACCTCCCGATCCGCATGAACCTGATGGGCGATGCCGGATCGATCGTCACCGAGCGCGAACGCGTGGTGCACTTCTTCTCACGTGACGACCTCGAGCTCCCCGCGTTCGGCCCGGTCGACATCATGCTCACGCAGATGACCGACTTCGTACGCGCAATCCGGACCGGCGGGGATCCACTGGTCTCCTCCGCCGAAGCCCGCGCTGCGGTCGCATTCATCGAAGCGGTCTACGAGTCCGGGCGCACCGGGAAGCCGGTACGTCCTGCCAAGCTGCCCGCGAGCGTGTGACAGCGGCATTAGGGATGCCGTCGACGAGAGCAGCCGAGGCGGCCGCGGCCCGGTCCTGGTGGATCGAGCATCTCGGTGCCGCCGCGGACCCTGCCGGCACCTGGCGCCCCGGCCCCACGCGCG
>JAKDNE010000216.1 GCA_030451965.1 Brachybacterium sp.
CCCGCTGCGGATGTTCCACGCCTTCTCGGAGATCGGCTACCGGGTGCATCCGCTCCTCGGAGCACCCCGGCCACGGGCTGTCGCGTATCGCAGTGCTCGGCGACGAGTGCGCGCCGGTCAGCGCATGCAGTTCCTGTACTCGGAGAACTCGACCCAGCCCAACCTGATCTCAGCCCGCATCGATGAAGGCCTGGCCCCCCTGCTGGAGGCCCGCATCCTGCTGTGGGCCCGACGTCGAGGGCTTCCGACGGGGGAGTTCTACCGCGACGTGTACTGGCGGTTCTCGACCTCCCTGAGCGCACTCCGCACTCCGCGCTCCGCCGCGATGAACCTCCTGTACCGCTTCGACCTCGCCGTGCTCCGGCTGGCCCGGGTCCATCTCTTCCTGCCGTCGGAGCGGATGGCACCGATCGTCCCCGTGGCGGAGGCGTCCAGCAGCGCGCTGCCGCCCGGCGCCACAGTCGTCGAGTCAGCCACGCCGACCGGACTGCATCTGCTGTACGTCGGTGGCCTCGGTGCCGAGTACGGACTGGATGCCTGCGTCGAGGCGGTCTCCGCCACCGAGGGGGTCACGCTCACCCTGTGCGTCCCCCCTGCGGACTGGGACAAGAACCGTGCGCGCTATGAGCCGCACCTGGGTGCACGGATCCGGGTGGTCCACGGCTCCGGCGCCGAGCTGGAGCCGCTCTACGAGGCGGCCTCGGCGTGCGTGCTCTTCGTCGAGCCGGGGGAGTACCGCACCTTCGCCGCGCCGGTGAAGTTCTTCGAGTACCTCGGCCACGGAAAGCCTGTGCTGCTCAGCCGCGGCACCTATGCGGGGGACCTCGGGGACCGGCTCGGCGTCGGCCCGGTCATCGACTATTCGACCGATGCCCTGCGCGCAGAGCTGGAGGACCTGCAGGCACAGCCCGAGAGGCTGGCGCAGTTCGCGACGGCCTCGCGGCACGTACGCCACGAGCAGACGTGGGCGGCGCGGGCCGAGCAGGCGGCGGAGCGGCTGGGACGACTGCGCCCCTGAACGGGCTCACCAGGCGCTGTCGCGATACCCGGCGAGCACCTCCTCCAGGGCCGCCCGGGGCGAATGGTGCTCCCGGACCCAGGAACGTGTGGAGCGGGGAGCCGAGGAGTCGAGCTCCTCGGTGACGATGTCGAGGATGTCCTCAGAGCTGCCGGACATGCCCAGATCCACACCGCCCAACACCGGCGGCATGACGAGCGAGGGGTGGCTGCCGTCGTACCAGTCCGGGTTCAGCGGCGCCACCAGCGGGACGTCGGCCGCCAGAGCATCCAGCTCGGAGGCGCTGAGGATGCCGGCGAACTGGCCGATGCACAGACGGGCGCCCGCTACGGTCGCACGGAACTGTTCATGGGGCATCTTCGGTACCAGAAGCACCCCCGCGTCCGCCGCTTCCTGGGCGAGCGGACCCCAGTCGAGGCCCACCAGCACCGGCGCCGACGGACCCGACATCGCGCGCACCAGTGCCCGCGCCACGGCGAGCTGGCGCTGACCGCCCTTGACCTCCTCCCACCGGGACGGGAAGAAGAGATAGTCCCGTGAGCCGACCAGGGCGGCGAGCTGCGTCGGAAGCGGCGGTGCCGCGTTCTCGGACAGCGGCACCGGTACGGGCACCAGGCGTGCATCGTCGCGCAGCGGCGAGACGTGCTCGCGAAGATCCGGGGTGGAGTAGAACACGACGTGGGCCTGCTCCACGGTGTCCCGCACCAGCCGCCGATGCTGTGCCACGTACTGGTTCGTCCGGATGTCCGTCCCATGCAGATGCAGCGCGAAGCGGCGGCCGAAGGCCCAACCGGCATGCTTCCGGGCCAGGACGCTGTGCACGTGCACACGCGGCGCCCGCACTCGGGCGACGGCCAGCTGCGTCTCCCAGCGCAGACCGCGGGCGGCTTTGACCGCGATCGCTGCGGTGCTCGTCTGCGCAGGGGCTGTGGCCAGGGGCAGGACCCGCCAGCGGCGTCCGGTCTCTGCAGCGGCGCGGCTGATCAGCGTTGCGGTGTGGGCGGGGTCGCTGAGATGGAGGATGCTGGAGTAGTCGGGTTCGGACACGGGAGCTCCCCTCGATCATTCGGTGCGGCATCCGGTGGTGGTGATCACGCGCAGGATCACGAGGCGGCATCAGTGGGATCACGGTTCGTCACCCGGTGCCGAGAGGTATCGACCTCCGCATAGTCTGACCCCGCGTACGACATGATCCTAGAGCACGCGGTTCACGCATTCCTGACGAGGAGAGGGCGGTGCATGGAGCAGCTCCAGGCCTGGTCGAGCACCGTGCCATATCTCGTGGCGCTCCTGGTGCTCCTGTACCTGCCCGGCCTGCTCGTCCTGCGGCTCGCCGATGTGCGTCGGAACCTCGCCCTCGGACTCGCCCCGGCGATCACCTGCGGTCTCGTGGGGGTCGGCGCCATCGTCCTCGACCTGATCGGCGTGCGCTGGGGATGGGCTTCCTTCCTCGTCGTCGTCCTCGCCGGCTGCCTGCTCGTCGTGGCCTATCGGTGGGTGCTCCGCCGGTCGGGGCAGGAACGCGCGCCTCTCGGGGGAAGGCCGGCCGACGACCGCTGGACGCAGACCCAGCGGCTCATGGTCCCGGCCGCGGCAGCTGTGGCGGTGCTCCTGCACTGGGTGCCGGTCCTCCTCATCGTCGATCCGACGGTCCCCAGCCCGCTCACGGATCCGATGTTCCACTACAACGGCGTGAATGCGGTCATGCACACCGGCGATGCATCGATGTTCGGCGCCATGGACTGGAACTACGGGCTGCGGGTCCTGGAGACCACCTACCCGGCGGTCTGGCACGCGCTCGCCGCGCTGGTGGCCTCCCCTGCGCACGTGCTCGAGGTCGTCCACGTCTTCAGCTACCTGGTCATCCCCGTGATCTTCTTCGTGGGGATGGCCTGCCTGGGGGCAGAGGCATTCCCGCGCCGCCGCCTGATGGGCGTGATCACCCCCCTGGTCGCGGCGGGCTTCACCGCGTTCCCCGACTACATGGCGCTGGGCAAGGGATTCTGGCCCAATGCCCTCGCCCTGGCGCTCCTGCCGGGACTGCTCGCGATGCTGATCGCGGTCGTCCTGGACGTCTCCCGCGGTCGCCTGGCGAGGAACTCGGTGCGGTACACCGGCAGCACGCTGGTGCTTCTGGCGGGCACCGCCGGGATGGTGCTCTCGCACCCCACCTTCCTCTTCACCCTGCTGTGGGTGTGCGCCCCGGGGATCGGTGTCGTCCTCTACCGCCTGGCGCGCCGGCTGAGAGGTGTCTGGCCCCGCCGCCGATTCATCGCCGCCGTGCTCGGCGCCGCCGTGCTCGGCGCCGTGATCCTCCTGGCGGTGCTCTCCCACCCGCAGGTCCAGGCGGCTCTCTCCCGGCCGGTCATCGGGGAATGGACCTCGATCCTCCCGCGCCTGACCAGCACGCTCGTGCTGTGGTCATCGACACCGAACATCATGGTGCTGGCGGCCTTCATCCTGTTCTACGGGAGCATCACGCTGCTGGCCGTCGCGGTCTCCACCCGCAGCCGCCGTTCCCGCTGGGTGCTCGCGGCCTGGGGCATGCAGACCCTGCTCATCCTCGGCGTGTACTTCCCGCTCCCGGTGCTGTCGAGCATCGGCGGGATCTGGTACTCGGACGTCTACCGACTGTTCGCCATCCAAGTGGTGTTCCTGTCCCTGCTGCTGTCGATGGCGCTGTCCATGCTCTGGGCGCGTAGGCAGGACGGTGAGGAGCCAGTGGACTGGCCCGCACCGTTCTCCCGCCTGTCCTACCTGGCAGGGAGGCTTCCGCTGCGGGCCGCGGTCGGGACGGGTCTCGCCGTCCATCTCGCGCTCGGCGGGTTCCTGTCCTGGCAGGCGGCATATGCCTCTGCGGAGCCCGCGATCGGGGAGCAGGAGATCCTCGCCTCCGAGGAGGAGCTCGAGCTCCTCGAGGACATCGATGAACAGGTCCCCGAGGGTTCGGTGATCCTCGGAGATCCGCTGTCCGGGATCGGGTACGCACCGGTCCTCAGCGATGTCGACTCCGTCTTCACCCAGTTCTCGCTGCGGTCCCTGGACGATGACGGCGTGTATCTCGCTCGGCACTTCTCGGGCATCCGCGAGGATCCGCAGGTATGCGACATCCTGCGCCACTACGGGATCGCCTACTACTACGAGGACGAACCGGTGAGCTACGAGGGCGAGCGGCGAGACGTCGAGCTGCCCGGGCTCTATGGCGTCGACACCTCAGAGGGCTTCACGGAGATCGGCTCCGCTGGGGAGGCGACTCTCTGGAGGATCGATATTTGTGGGGAGATCGAGTCGCGGCAGGATTGGTGGGACGCGGAATGGCGGGACACCACCGTCACGGACGGGGATGAGCGCGCCCCGGGCCCGGCCGAGGAGAGCACTCCACGGGACGGGTGAGTGGCGCGCGCCGGGTGGCGAGCGTTCAGCCTGCCAGCAGCGTCTCCAGGATGTTGCGGGCCACCTGTGCATCTGCGTCGAAGGACAGCTCTCGCGCCGCGCTGTCCGCGTGCTGCTTCCAGGAACGGATGTCCTCTGCTGTGATGTCACGCAGCGAGGCGGTGATGGTCTCCGGGGCGAAATCGCTCGCCACCACTCCCAGCCCGTGCCGCTCGGTGAGGTCGGCCATTTCCGGGGAGGGGCCGACGGCGATGCCGAGACGGGCCTGGACATAGTCGAAGTACTTGTTGGGCAGCGTCAGCCGGCCATTGGTGTGCACCGGCGGGAGCCAGAAGACTCCGAGGTCATAGGCGTTCAAGGTGTCCGGGAGTGTCATCGGGGGGACCGGATCCAGGAAGCGGATCCGTCCGTCCTCCGGGGCTCGATCGGTGAGGCTGCGCAGATATCTGCCGCCGTCGTTCGCCGGGACCAGGAAGAGATCCAGGGTGAAACGCTCCGGCAGTGCGCTGACCACATCGATGGTGAGCTCGAGGTTCCGGCCCTGGACCGCTGCACCGGAATGGACGAGCCGCACCGCATCGTCCGCGACGTCGCCGACAGGCAGGTCCCGATAGGGGGAGGAGTTGCGCATCGTGCGCGCCGTGACCCCGTAGCGGGTGCGGTAGAGCTCACCGATCCGGTCGCCGACGGTGGTGATCGCCGCGCACCGGGGCAGATAGTTGCGGCACAGGTGATCCATGAGCGGAGCCACCAGCAGACGCCAGGACACGATGTGCGTGCGCTCCTCCGGAGCCCATTCGTGCATGTCCGCCCAGATCGGAGCACCACCGGCGACCGCGTCGGCGAGCGCGAGGATACGGGCCTCGTTCGCGACGACGATGTCGAAGCGCCGACCCTGCAGTGCTTTCAGCACCCACTGGGAGGCCGGTGCCTCGAGCTCGGCGGCACGGAGCCGGCGCAGTCCGAGCTTCGCGATGCCGAGCGGGGTCTGGGGGAGCGTGCTCAGTCCGTCGGGCACCTGGAGATGCTCGTCGGAGCCCTCCGGTGCGGGGCCGTAGCCGACCGTGGTGACATGGCCGAACTCGGCGACCACCGAGAGCTGGCGGAGCACCCGCGCGTCGCGGTGGATGGGGGAGAGGCTGATCACGAGCAGGGACGGTGCTGGCACGGCGCTCAGTATAGGAGCACCCGCTGCCCGCTCGGGCAGGTCGCCTCGGCAACGACTCCGCCGAGCCGCCTCGTCGACCACCCTGCCGGAGTCCGTAGACTGTGGACGTCGCGATCGTTCACCGGAGGAGCAGTCCCGCATGAAGATCCTGTCCGTCGTGGGCGCGCGCCCGCAGTTCGTCAAACTCGCCGCGATCGCGGACGCCGCCGCGCAGCGGGACGACGTCGAGCACATCATCGTCCACACCGGCCAGCACT